>CAXHYW010000822.1:0-2368 GCA_964021475.1 uncultured Desulfobacteraceae bacterium
CCGCCATTTCATGGCCAACGGGGCCGGTTTTTTCCTTGCCCTTCCAAAGGAACCCTCCATTTACATCTCCGGGGATACGGTTTATACCGATGAAGTTGATCGCGCATTGACCCAATTAAAGCCCGATATTTGTGTGATCCCAGCCGGTAGCGCCAGCCTGGATGTGGGGGGACCCATTCTCATGTCCCTGGAAGAGATCATCACCTTTATTAGGAATGCACCGGGCAAAGTGATTGCCAATCACCTGGAAGCGTTGAATCACTGCCCCACAACCCGGTTACAACTAAAAGTGGAATTGGAAAAAAGGGACCTGTTGTCCAAAACCATTATCCAGGAGGATGGCCAGACCATCGCCTTAAGCTAAACGATTTGTTCCATTGACCAACGGCCTTAAGCAATTTTCAAAACCAGGAATGGACTATTAAGGGTAAAAATGATAAATAGCCTGAAATTGTGGCAAGGATGATCCTGCCAAGCCTAGGGATCAAGTATGAAAAAATAAATTTAATTTTATTGAGATGATAAAATGGAAAGATTTTGGGTGATTGTTGTTTCCGCTGGTATTGGAATAATTTTTTATTTCTGGTTTTCCCAGATGGTTAAAAGGCCATCCATGCAAAAATACATCATGTCACACCTATGGCTGTTGCATCCGAACGCCATCTGTTACTGGCGGACAGCCATGGCGGCCTTTGGGTTTGGCCTCTATTTTTACTCCCCCTATCAATCCTTTGCCATATTTATCTTTACCTTTGCGGCAATCCTTGACGGCGCTGACGGTATTGTGGCAAGGCAGTGCAACCTGGGGTCCCACTGGGGAGAATGGCTGGACCCCATGTGTGATAAACTCACCTATCTGCCCCCCCTGATTGGATTTGCTTATGGAGGCATCCTATCCATAGAATTGATATGGATACTTGTGACCATTGAACTTATCGGCCAGTTTTTTGCCCGAAAGATTTTAACCTGGATAAACTTCTCCGGAGCGGCCAATAACTTTGGAAAAATTAAAGCCATTATCTGCTTTGGCCTTGTAATTTTATGTGCCCTGATGGACAAAAACCCGGAAGTAATCGACATTGCCGATGGGGTGCTCATGGGATGCATTATCCTTTCAGGTGCATCGCTTATCTTTAAATTTATCCCCAACCGGCTCTATGCAGATATCCTTTCAGGGCTTAATTTTTGCTGCGGGGTAACCAGCCTTATCCTTACCCATAATCATTCTTTTGCCTGGGCCATTTGCATCATCATCATCGGACAATTGTTTGACCTGTTTGACGGGCGCATGGCACTAAAGCACGGGGGTACCAAATATGGACCTTATTTGGATGACATTGCTGATTTTGTCAGTTTCGGACTGGCACCCGCCTATGTGATCATACAAAAGGGGGGGACTTTTGCCTGGCTTTTCGGTGGACTCTTTATTCTCGGTGTTGCATTTCGCCTCGTCCGGTTCATCGCAAAGGATAAAAACCGGACCGACCTGCCCGAGGGGATATTCAACGGCCTTCCCAGTCCTGCGGGCGCCTTGATCGTTCTGGGGGCATCTCTGATTGCTACACCGCCCATATTGTGGGGACTAACAAGTCTCTCGATCACTCTGATGGTGACCCACATCCGTTTTGCCCATTTTGGACGAGTCATCCTCAAGCATATCCCCAAACCCGTATTTTTTATGATCTGTTCATCCATTATCGTTACTCTTTCGTTTATCTTCAAAACAAAGAATGTCGAAATGTTCGGATACCTGATCCTGGGATCTGTTTTTGTCTATATGATTGCTGGCAGGAAGTGGATAGAATAGCAATAGGGCCCTGTGTTATGTCTGATCCAGAACCTCGCGTATGGTCTTCGCCATTTTTACCAAGGTGACCGGCTTCATGAGAAAGGATGAAATCCCCAGATTCTTTGCCGTTTCTTCATCAATGAGATCGCTGTGACCGGTGCAGATGATCACAGGGATACCAGGGCGGATGGACATTATCTCGCCGGCCAGACCAGCTCCGGTCATCCGGGGCATGGCCATATCGGTTATGACCAGATCAAAATCCATGGGCCTTTCGGCAAACAAGGCCAGTGCCTCCCTAGGGTCACTCCGGGTTTCAACCCGGTATCCAAGGTAATTTAAAACGCTTTGTGTGGTCCTGATCACAATGGCGTCATCATCCACAAGAAGAATGCTTTCACTGCCCCGGGCAGGGATCGGGGATGATGTTGTATCATGGGTCGTACTTTCCGGAATCTCATGGGTGAGGGGAAACAGAATCTGGAACTGTGTGAACTTTCCAGTGACACTTTCGACCCCAATTGTACCAAAATGATTTTTTACTATTCCATGAACAACGGCAAGCCCCATACCAGAGCC
>CAXHYW010000823.1:0-2368 GCA_964021475.1 uncultured Desulfobacteraceae bacterium
CCTGTAGAAGTCTGTTACACAGGTTATCTTGTATAATTGATATCAAGATAATGAATAATAAAATTACAATTTATATTTAAGGAGTAGTCACAAGATGAATGCCAAAGAAAGAATGGAAGCCGCCATCAATATGAAGCCTGTGGACAAGGTGCCCAATGCCCCATTTACCGAGGCACCGGTCTGCAATTATTATGGATCAACTTTCCGGGATGCCCTTCTTGAGGGACCTGCGATGCTTGAAGCACATATGAAAAGTCTGGAAGAATTTAAATTTGACTGGGTGATGCTGGGCATGGGCTACATCGGCGGTATCATCCCTGAAGCCTTTGGGTGTGATGTATCCTGGCCTGAGGATGTCTTCCCTATCATAGAAAAAACCTCTGTGTTTTCTATGGACGACGTTGAAAAGATGGCCAAAAAGGACATGTTTACCAAAAGGATGGACAGCTTTCTGGACGGAGTTCGACTGCTGAAAAAAGAACTCAAGGGTGAGATCCCTATTGCCTGTGAGTATATTTCCCCCTTTACCATTGCCACCCGCTTAAGGGGTACCAATGAGATCATGATGGACATGTACGAAAACCCGGAACTGGTCCATTCTCTTCAGGAGGCCATTGTTCCATTGGATATTGCCATGGGCAAGGCCTTGATCGATGCCGGAGTGGACTATATATTTTATGGCGCTGACATGGAATGCCCGGTTCTGCTCTCCCCCAAGCATTACAGGGATTTTGTGGATCAACCCACTACCAAGGTTTGTAATGCCCTGTCCGCTCATGGCGCCTATGTCCTGCCCCACATGTGCGGGGACATCGTTAAAACAGGTATAGTGGATATGCTTTTAGAAATGGATATTCACGGTATCATGCCGGGAAACATTACCCAGGAAAATGTTTTGGATATTAGAGAACTAAAGGAAAAGGTCAAGGATCATATCTGTATTTTTGACAATATTAATCCAAATGGTCCGTTATTGATCGGCAAACCGGAAGAGGTGACAGAAAAAACTTTGGAACATCTTGAAAAGGCAAAAGGAATGAGCGGGTATATTTTTTCAACAGCAGGCACATCTTCACCTTTTACACCCAAAGAAAATTACCTGGCAATGGACAAAGTAGTCGCCAATTTTCAATGGCGTTAGAGAGTGATGTACACGATTAATAAATAATTTAAATTGAATAGAATAAATAAGAGGAATTTATAAAATGGCTATATCAGATATTTTAAATGCAGTTGTATCTTTGAAAAGAGACGAAGTAGTTGAAAATGTAATTGCTGAAATTGAGGCCGGAACTCAAGTAGACGATATTTTGAACAAAGGCCTGATCGGAGCCATGGATGTGGTGGGTGAAAAATTTTCCAGCGGTGAATTGTTTGTTCCTGAAATGCTGATGGCTGCAAAGGCCATGCAGGCGGGATTGGAAGTGCTTAAGCCCCACCTGTCAAGTGATTCAGCTGCACAAAAGGGAACGGTTATCATTGGCACGGTAAAAGGTGACCTGCACGATATCGGCAAGAACCTTGTGACCATGATGGTGGAAGGTGCAGGATTTAATGTGATTGATCTCGGCGTTGACGTGGATACGGATAAGTTTGTAGCTGAAGCCAAGGCTCAAAATGCTGATGTTGTTTGCTTATCTGCACTGCTGACAACCACCATGCCTGTCATGGCTAAAACAGTCGAAGCCATTAAAGAAGCGGGTCTAAAAGTTAAAACCATTGTTGGCGGGGCACCTGTAACAGATGCCTATGCTCAGCAGATCGGTGCTGACGGTTTCAGTGATAATGCGCCCGGGGCAGTTGAACTGATCCGAAAACTGGTCGCTGTCTGATCTGTAAACAATAGAACATTCCAAAATTTAATTTTTTTAACGAGCATGAGAATATCCATGATACGAATAAATGAAAACTATAATAAACTGCAATCTTCATATCTCTTTTTGAATATTGCGGATAAGGTTAAAGCCTATCAGGCTGAAAATTCCAGTGCTGATATTATTCGCCTTGGCATCGGGGATGTGACAAGAGCCCTTCCTGAAGCTTGTATCAACGCATTTCATAGAGGTGTTGATGACCTGGGTCAGGAGAGTACATTTCACGGTTACGGTCCTGCAGACGGTTATGATTTTTTACGGAATACAATCGCTCATGAAGATTTTCAAAAAATGGGGGTTGATATAAATCCAGATGAAATTTTCATCAGTGATGGTTCAAAATGCGACACTGCAAATTTTCAGGAATTGTTTGCCAATGATATTTCTATTGCCATTCCCGATCCTGTATACCCAGTCTATCTTGATACCAATATCATGGCCGGCAGGGCCGGTGATAAAAAAAATGGCCGCTACGAAAACATTGTCTATCTTGA
>CAXHYW010000824.1:0-2368 GCA_964021475.1 uncultured Desulfobacteraceae bacterium
TTTGTTTTGACCTGGTATCGATAGGCAAGATCCTGGAGTTCGCAATCGCCCCACACAGGGCATAGATCTTCCTTGCCGTCCTCCTTTAATACCCCTAGTTGAAAGGATGTCCAGTCAACGGTATCAAAATCGCGAATCGCGCAATTGTGGTTTCCCGATGCCAGCATGTGGCTGATGTTTTCCTTGCGGGCTTCCACAACCCTGGGTGATTCAGAAAGAACAATCATGCCGATGGCAGCCTGGGTCACACAGGATTCCACAAGCTCAGATTGGCCTTTAATTTCAACAAGGCAGACTTTACAGGTATTGGTTGGGATGGTGTTTTTTAAATGGCAGAGGGTCGGAATATCAATTTTATTCCGATGTGCAACCTCGAGAATTGTTTCACCAGGTTTAAAGGCCAGACTATTTTCATTTATTGTTATAATATTCTTTTCCATGGTTTTTCCTAGGATTATTTTATAACATTATCACTTGTTTGCCCCGGACAACGGTAATTAACTATCTTATCAGATATCTATTGTCAATGTGGCAGGCAAAATAAATTTTAGTGATATGGTTGACTTTTTATTTTCCAAATGGGTATACAGGAGTGGATAATTTATGGGGAATACTTAGGTAACCAAATTGCACACCATAAAGGATATATAAATGTTTCAATCGATTTTAATGATGGGTGGATTGGGGGTTGCAATCGGAACGGTTTTAGTGATTGCATCAAAGGCGTTTTATGTATACGAGGACCCAACAGTGGCGGCAATTGATGATGCGCTTCCCGGTGCCAATTGCGGGGGGTGCGGATTTCCCGGTTGTAATCCCAATGCCCAGGCCATTGTTGACGGATTGTCCGGTGTAAATTCCTGTGTGGCAGCTGGCAGTGATGTGGCCATGGCCATTGCCGAGATCATGGGCGTATCTGTGTCTGACAAAGAACCTGAATTTGCAGGTCCGGGGTGTACCTATGGCACGGCAGATGCCGATTTAAATTATATCTACCACGGTGTCCGGGATTGCCGGGCAGCGGTCATGCTTATGGGCGGGATGAAGGTTTGCAGAATAGGATGTCTCGGACTTGGCACCTGCGTGACGGCTTGCCAGTTTGATGCCCTTTCCATAGGGGATGACGGGCTTCCCAAGGTGAACCAGGAAAAGTGTACCGGGTGTGGCGCCTGTGAAAAAATTTGTCCGAAAAATATCATCCGGCTCACTTCTGTGACCCGGAGAATCATCCGCGAATATACAATGGAAGACTGTGTAACTCCCTGCCAGACGGCTTGTCCTTCTGGTATTAACGTCAAGGAATATATCCGGTTGATTAAGGTTGGTGATTATCATGGATCTCTCCAGGTGATAAAAGAAAGAATGCCGTTCCCCACTGTTATTTCCAGGATCTGTCCGGGTCTGTGTGAGTTTAATTGCCGCAGGCTTCTCCAGGATGAATCCGTGGGTATCAACAATTTGAAGCGCTTTGTCTGTGACTATGAGATGAACCAGGACAAGCGGATTCAGGCATATAAGGCCCCTTCTTCCGGTAAGAAAATTGCGGTGATCGGCGGCGGTGTCGAGGGTTTGTCCGCGGCTTATTTTAGTGCCCGACTGGGTCATGACCCAACTGTCTTTGAAACAACCGACCGCCTGGGGGGAATCTTGAGGGTGGCCATTGCAAGGGACCGTTTGCCCTTAAGTGTTCTGGATTGGGATATTCAGGGAATTGCCGACATGGGGGTCGAAATGAAAACCGGTCAGGAAGCCGGGAAGGATTTTACTATCCCTGAATTACTTGGCAATGGGTTTGATGCGGTTTTTATTGCAACCGGCGGTTGGGACTCCCGGCTTGCAAGGGGGGACGTAAACAAGGCAGATTCTGTATTTCCAGGAGCCTATCTTCTCATAGATCTTCTCAGAAGCGGTTCCGATGACAAAATTGTGGTGGATTGCAAGAAAAAGGTGGTCATTGCCGGGGGAGGCATTCGGCTTCCAGATGCTGTGAAGATCCTTAAATCAAGGGGGGCGGAAGACATTGTTGTTGTTTCACGAAAAACCCTCAAGAATTCATCCTTTGATCAAGAAGGCATTGAACGGCTGGCCCTGGAGGGAGCAACCATTATTTATAATGCCGGTATTACCAAAGTGATGGGGAAGGATCAGTCCCTGACCGGGATTGAGTATATTGAGCTTGACACGGGTGTGAAACATGCTATTGATACAGACACACTGATTATCGGTTCTGGGCGGTTTCCTGAGCTGGTATTTGTTCCTTCGGGAGATGATGTCCAAAAAGAAACGGGTGACTTAAAAGAAGGTGAGCCAAAACAAACCAAGGGTATTGAAATCAATAATTCCTTGATGTGGGAAGGTGTTGAATTGC
>CAXHYW010000825.1:0-2368 GCA_964021475.1 uncultured Desulfobacteraceae bacterium
TGGATATAAAAAATGAAGGCAAACACAAAAAACTTAGAACCAATTGGGTTACCCAGCTCCTTGAACATTCCGGATCCATTTTTTGAAGAGAAAAAAAATGCGTTTCTGGGGGAGATCTATGAGAACAAGGGTGATAAAGCTGAATCGATCTATGGGCAGATTCTTAAAAGCGCCCGACAAAACACAGGGCACCTGACGGAAACCCAGGAAAAACATCTTCGTCAAATTCAGGTGGCCTTCAAGCAATTTAAACCCTTTCTCCTGGTTCATGCCTCCCCCAAAATCGCTGACCAATACCTGGAACTTCAATCTATCATCCAAAAAAATGTCCGGGAGCAGTCAAGGCACCCCGAGAAAGTGACATATAGCACCTGGCAAGAAAGAATGGATCTTACCGACTGGCAACAAGAACAGCTCTTTACAAACGCCATCACCTTTCAGATGACCTCGGGGTGTTCAAATTTTTGCCGGAGGTGCAATGAATGGGCATTGCCCAAAATCAGGTCCCATTTTACAAAAGACGCCGTGAACACCATTCTAAAAAAACTCATCCATTGCGAAAATCGGGATCTGTCCTTATACGGGGCCTCGGATCCCCTGGACTGGGAAGATTCCTCCAATGATCTTGAAAGTATTTTATCGGGCTTAGATGATCCTCCTCAATTTAGTATATTGACCAAACTTCCCAGGGGGAAAGAAAGACTGTTAAAGGGGTTGTTAGAAAAGAACTTCCCCCTTTCCGTCAGCCTGACCGACCGGAACAAATCCCGAATAGAGGCTCTGGAAACCAGGATAAACCGACCCATAACCAAACAGCATGCCTCAAAGGATCTGCTGATCCCGGCCGGGTTAGACGAAGATTTTATCTCAGTCAAGCCCTCCATCACCGATGCCTATGGGACAGAGATAACCCCTGAAGGCGCATTCATCATCATTCCCACCTTTACCAGCGGGTTACATCCCTTTGGCCACAAAAAGCTTCTTATCACCAAACAAACCGCCTTCTTCCCTGTTAAAAAGATTGGCCGCCAGGCCCTGCTGGTGGATTATTTCAAACCCCTTGAAGTGGTGGGCAGGGACAAGCACCCCTTTTACCTGCCAACACTGTTAGATGTTCAGGTGGAATCAATACTGCTGGACAATGGTTCCGATGAATTAACCCCACCTGGCATGAGAAGCCTTCGGGAATATTTTTCCATATTTGACGACATCCCGAGATTAAAGAGAAAGCGATTGACCCGGTCCGTGATGGGACGATTAAAAAAGCAATTTTTGACCCAGGGCAGATATAAAGGAATGACGGTAAAAAAGAAAACAGACTATCGAAAAAGAATCGCAGCCCATCTGGAATTTTGCAAAAAGAATGTGGTGACAGAATCCAGGCGCTGCGCCCTGTCATTTTTCCTAAAGGCTGTGACCACATTTATCGAACAACAGCCGGAAAAAAGCCGTATTATCGCCTTTTTCCTCAAAGAAGAGACCCTGGGCCTGGATAAAAAATACAATCCTCTTGACCTGAAAAATGCTATGTCCCTTTTAGGTTCCGAAAAAAATGCCCGGGAAATGAAAGATGCCCGGGAAATAGATGCCTGGGAAATATTTCGTTTTTTTGCAACATCTCTTCTTACCGGTCGCCATGAAAAAGTTATCTCTCAATTCATCACTTCCTGTCCGTCAAAATATGACCCAATAGCAGACCGGTTTGTCCCCGAAAATTTCTCCTGGAAGTGATCTCTAAAATTTAAGATTCCTGCCTGGGGATACTCCCTGGCCTTTCTTGTGGTCCATGGCACCAAAGCAATTACCAAAGGCATCCGGGTTGAGCCTGAAGAGGAACTGGCCGGCCTGGACAATTCTCTCCACGGCGAACGGGCCTTTGAAATAGAATAAAAGAAAAGGGCAGGCTTATATTTTCAAATAAGTATTGACAGAAATACAAAAAACCTTTAAAAACCTTTTCCTTGTGAGCCCAGGTAGCTCAGTCGGTAGAGCAGGGGACTGAAAATCCCCGTGTCGGCAGTTCAATTCTGTCCCTGGGCACCACATTTTTTGCAAGGATGCTGGGGTGTAGTTTGGTTAGAACGCCCGCCTGTCACGAAAGAGGCCGCAAGTTCGAGTCTCGTCACTCCCGCCACACCTTGAAAAAATATGCGTCCCCATCGTCTAGCCTGGTCCAGGACACCGCCCTTTCACGGCGGCGACAGGGGTTCGAATCCCCTTGGGGACGCCACTTAAAGATATCAAGGCTTTCAGCACCTTGCTGGAAACTTTTTTGCTTTTTGGGAATACCAAAGGGCCGTTAACTCAGTTGGTAGAGTATCTGCCTTTTAAGCAGAGAGTCGCTGGTTCGAGCCCAGCACGGCCCACC
>CAXHYW010000826.1:0-2361 GCA_964021475.1 uncultured Desulfobacteraceae bacterium
GCTGTGGGGTAGACACGGATGGCGGATGTGGGAAACAATTGTCTGGCAAAACGCTCATGGGTGGTGTTGGCTTTGACTCCCAGAGTGAGTCCTTTTATATCCACCAGGTCAAAGTATGAGTCTGAATTGGGTGTGGCAAGTTCCCGGGTGACAAGGGCCGCCTGGCTTACCTCAAAGTAGGGGGAGGTAAAACTGACCTTTAATCCCCGTTCCACGGTGCGGGTCATGGCGGCAATAATGATGTCCGCCTCTCCTGCTAGCAGGGTGGGGATTTGCAGGTCATAGGTTTCAGGTTGGACAAATCTCACCCGAACTCCCAGGTAGTCAGCCAGAAGCGCTGCCAGATCCACGTCAAATCCCCGCAATTTATTGTCCAGAACCATGGAAAATGGCGGGTAGCCCTTGTTCAATGAAACAACCAGTTCTCCCTTTGCCTGGATTCTTTCAATTTCCCCGGCCTGGGCAAAGGGGGCGGCAAAGAAAAAACTAAAAATCAGGAACCATCTTAAATATTTCATATCTCTCTCCATTTTTTGAATCATGGTTTAAATATCGAACCAGCCCCGGAAATGCGTTGTCAGTTCTTCATTGTCTTCATCGCTTAAGGAGTCGGCAAACACGCCAAGCCGGATGGAAATGGTGGTATTATTTCCCCAGGGCCACCAGGCACATAACAGCAGTCCGTCTCGATCCGGGTCCGATGTCAGCAGTCTCTGGCCCGGGTTCATCCCTCCGAAATAATCCATAACCATCTGCACCACGGAGGGTATGTCGCCTGTGGTATCCGTATTCCAGGTTTTGCCCATGTGGGGGAGGATGGATTGGTAAATCATTTCTTTGTCTTTGACATTAAACTCTGCCAGCACCGTTTCAAACCGTTCATCCCATTTCCAGGTGATTTTTTTTCCCAGGGTGTCCATGAGCTTTCGGCAGCTTTCTTCCAGTCCTGTGGTGTTGTAATTTAACATTTTGTTTACCTTTCCTATCATTATCATTGGATTGGTCTTGGTATGGCTAAATCGTATTGAAGGGGCCATGGCCCATATAAGATTCTTTCTTGTATCAGATTTCCCATGTTTCCACCATGGCCTATTTAATGCTATAATCATAATTTTGTAAATCAATCAGGAGCCCCATTATAGTGAATTCCCAAAAATTAGAACTCTTGTCTCCGGCAAAAAATAAGGAATTCGGCATGGCCGCCATCAACCATGGGGCCGACGCCGTATACATCGGGGCGGATCGGTTTGGCGCCCGTTGTGCCGCCGGGAACTTAATTGCCGATATTGAAGAACTTGTAGCCCACGCCCATCTTTACAACGCAAAGGTCTACGTCGCCTTGAACACCATTCTTTTTGACCAAGAGCTTGCCGATGCCAGAGACTTGATAGAGGAGTTGTGGAATGCCGGGGCGGATGCACTGATCATCCAGGACATGGGGCTTTTGGAAATGGATTTGCCCCCCATTCCTCTGTTTGCCAGTACCCAGACGAACAACCAAACTCTTGCCCGGGTTCAATTTCTTGAGGCTTCCGGGTTTGAACGGGTGATCCTTGCCAGGGAACTGGGTATAAAGGAAATTGAGCAAATTTCCCAGTCCACCACAGTGGCCCTGGAAGCCTTTGTCCACGGGGCGTTGTGCGCAGGTTACAGCGGGCAGTGTTATTTTAGTGCGACCATCGGCAAAAGAAATGCCAACCGGGGGGAGTGCGGTCAACCCTGCCGCCTGCCCTGGAATCTCATATCTGGCGGGGGGCAGGTATTGGAACGGGAGCGCCACCTTCTTTCCCTTAAGGACATGAACAGGTCCGATCATCTGGGGCGGCTGGCCGGAGCTGGTATCACCTCCTTTAAAATAGAGGGACGGTTGAAAGATCTTGCTTATGTGAAAAATATCACCGGATTTTACCGGCAAAAATTAGACGCGCTGATGACAACGGGAGTGGACTTCAGACCTGCGTCTTCGGGCCGAACAGTTTTTTCTTTTGTCCCGGATCCCTTAAAAACCTTTAACCGGGGTGAAACCGACTATTTTCTTTTCGGACGAAAGGGAAAGGTCCATTCCTTTGATACCCCAAAATCCCTGGGAGAGCAAATCGGACAGGTGGATCGCATCGACCTTAAGTTTTTCACCCTGAAACATCCCCATAATATTCAGAACGGGGATGGGCTTTGCTATATAGACCCAAAGGGGCAACTTGGGGGATTTCAGGTCAATTCAATCACCCAGGACGAAATATACCCTTCAGGCCGGATGGATCTTCAAAAATCCTCCCTCTTTCCCGGGGCGCTGATCCATCGAAACCACGATCATAAATTTTTAAAGAAACTGGCCTCTCCTTCGGCAGAAAGAAAAATCGG
>CAXHYW010000827.1:0-2355 GCA_964021475.1 uncultured Desulfobacteraceae bacterium
TCCTATGCCGCCATGGCATTGGGAACCCAGCAAGTTTGCTCTCTGGCACTGGGAATCACCATGATTAACTATTTTAAGGGAATTCCCGGAAATCACATCAATATGCAGTCCTTTTGGCGCCATAGCGTGGCCTGTGGTCTTACGGCAAAAATCCTTGCATTCCATGTGGAAAAAGTGAACCCGGATAGAGTCTTTATCGGGGGACTGCTCCATGATATCGGACAATTGATATTTCTGTGTTATTGTCCAAGAACCATTGGAAAAGCCTTTACCCAGGCCGGAAAACTAGGTCTTTCCCTCCATCAGGTGGAACCCCGGTATTTTAAAATGACTCATGCAAGGTTTGGCAGCCTGATGGCAGACAAATGGAATTTTTCCCAACCGATTTCCGATCTGATCCGTCACCACCACGATGATTTCAAAGCGAAACCGGCCGGGGAAACCGCCATCGTCCATTTTTCAAACTGGCTGGTCAATGCCCTGGGGATCGGAGCTTCAGGCCGGTACAACCTCCCCCGGCTGAACATCCATACCTGGAATGCGCTTGGGATTTCCCACAGCGTACTGGAACAGGTGATTCGTCAACTGGATCGTCAACTGGTGGAGGCGATTCAATTTTTCTATGAATAATTTACCTGGTATGGATATGAAGAAACGCCTGGCCTACCTGGAACAGGCCAATCGCTCTAAACTGCAGGCCCTGGCCCTGACCCAGGAACTGGGGGAGTTTCATTCCAGTATCAACCAATTAGAAGACCCGGTTATTATTTTGGAAAAAAGCCGGGATCAGGCCTCAAAATTGATCGAATTTAAATCCATGGCCTTTTTTCTCATCGACGAAAACACATCTGATTTTCACCTGGCCCTGTGCACTCCTGAAACAGATCAAAACTTTATTGAATCGGAAATGGAATATTTCATCGAAGATGGGACTTTTTCCAGAGCATTATTGGAAAAAATTCCCATCACCGCTTATTCCAACAATTTTAAAAACCAATTTTTGTTCCATGTTCTGACAACGGTATCCCGGGTCCGGGGTATGTTTGTGGGAATCCTTGAAAAGAACGAAAAGCATGTCCAGGAAGCCTCTTTTGAACTTTTTTCAATTGTGATGTCCCATTGTGCCAGCGGGTTGGAAAGCTTTGATCTCTACGGACAATTAAGGGCCTCCAACCGAGACCTCCAGGAAAAAATCACCCAATTGTCCATTTCCAAAGCCAAGTTGAAACAGGAGACAAAAGAGAAACAGGCCCTTGAATCCAAGCTCTGGCAAGCCCGAAAGATGGAGTCCATCGGCCTGCTGGCCGGCGGGACGGCCCATGATTTCAACAATTTGCTCACGATTATTATCAATTATACGGATATCTGCCTTCATGGCTTACCCGGGGATCATAAGATCCGCACCTCCCTGGAAAAAATCGAAACCGCGGCCGAACGCGCCATAGATCTTGCCAAAAAGCTGTATACCATTGGCAGGGAGGACCGGCATGAAACCCACTTGGTAAACCTTGGCAGGGTGATCAAAGAAACCCTTGGTCTGCTCAAATCCTCCCTGGGAAAATCCATAACCCTTGAGGTCGGTCTCCCGGATATGGATCTAATGGTCATGGCTGAAGAAACCCGGATTCAGCAGGTGTTAATGAACCTGATTACCAATGCCTTCCATGCCATGAAAACAAAGAAAATAGGAGATAGCGGTGAAATACGGGTAACAGGTGAACGGATCATGGTGGAGAAGAGCCAGGATCAGGCCGACCTGGACATAAATCCGGGGCCCTATATCCGGATGTCTGTGACAGATACGGGACCAGGCATTGACCCTGCCATTCTTCCCCAGGTGTTTGATCCCTATTTCTCAACGAAAAAGACAGCCGACAATGCCGGCCTTGGCCTTGCCATTGTTTTCGGAATTGTCAAAGGTTACCAGGGCGGCATTGACCTGAAATCTGTCAAAGGCCAGGGCACCACCTTCCATATTTATTTGCCGGAAGCCTCCCAATAATAATCAATGCCCCCACCTTTCCCTTGGATTTTTTATCTGAATATGTCCATGAGTGATCGGATGCAAGCCTGGCCTGGATGAATCTCGGCCCGGGTATGCGGGACTAATCGGGGAGCCGGTTTGTCGGAAGGGTTCAAATTTTTTGTTGTAAATTCAACCAACCCGAGCCCGGCCACATGAAAAGATAAAACAATTTCCGAAAGGACTTCTACAAGATTTTTTACCGCCAACCCTTCGGGAGTGGGATGCTTTACCCAGGGATACCCTTCGGGATCCAGCACATCCATATCGATATGAACATAAACATGGCGAAATCCTTTTTTATGAATTTCCCGGACGATGGATTTGGGATC
>CAXHYW010000828.1:0-2354 GCA_964021475.1 uncultured Desulfobacteraceae bacterium
AGATTCTCCGGAGTGACTGGAGTTCAGACGTGTGCTCTTCCGATCTGATGTCTGTTTTGAGAACCAGTCTTATTCCGGGGCTTCTTGAAACCATGAAGCGGAATAATTCCCAGCAGTCTGAATCCCTGAAGCTCTTTGAGGTTGGTAAGGTCTTTTTTGCAACGCAAAAAGGAGAATTGCCAATGGAAAAAGAGATGGTGGGCGGATTGATTACCGGAAACCGCATGGAACAGTCCTGGTTCTCAAAAAAAACCGGGGTGGATTTCTATGATCTTAAAGGGATTGTTGAAGGGTTGCTGAAAGGTTTGATGATATCAAGCCTTACTTTTCAGAAAATGGACGAAGCGGTTTGTCCCTATTTTGAGCACGGTTTCGGTGCCAAGGTGAAAGTATCTGATGTGGTAATCGGTTCATTTGGGAAAATGGCGGGGAAGGTGCTGAAAAATTACGGATTAAGGCAGGACGCCTATGTGTTCGATTTTGATTTGGCAGCTTTGTTGGAGTTGATGCCTGGATTTATTCAGGACATCCCTTTGCCACGGTTTCCCTCCCTTTCAAGGGATATGACCTTTATTGTGGACGATAAGATTTGCGTGGGTGATATTCTTGGGCAGGTGAAGCTCTTTGCTCAAAAACAGTCTTTGATAGAGGATTATTTCCTTTTTGATGTGTTTGAGGGTGCTTCCCTTAAGTCAAGGAAAAAATCTTTATCCTTCAGGGTGGTTTACCGATCTGCAAGCAAAACCCTGACGGAAAAAAATATCAAAAAGGTTCATGGTCAACTGTCAGAAGCGATTCTGGGAAAATTTGAAGCAGATTTGCCCGAGTAAATGGGGTGTTGACAAACCAGATGACGGCTGTTATATTACGTGGCTATTGCGGGCATAACTCAGTTGGTAGAGTGCAAGCTTCCCAAGCTTGATGTCGCGAGTTCGAATCTCGTTGCCCGCTCCATCGACTTTAAGGTGGAAATGGCCGGTGGGGTGCCGTTTAGCGAGGTAAATATGATCTGAGCCGGAGTGATATGGGGTGAGGATTTTATAAAGTTGTATTACTAGGAACGGGCATTTGCCCGTTTTTGTATTTGTGGATGTGCAAAATTTTAAGGGGTTGTGGTTGTATTATGGGTATTGGGAATCAAAATAATTCGGGGACGCTGGCAGGAAAAATATGGGCGGTTGCTTTGCCCCTTTGCCAGGATGAAAATCTCGAGCTTGTGCATGTCGAATATCTTTCCGGTGATGACGAAGCAATGGTCCGGGTATATATTGACAAGCCCGGGGGGATCTCCATGGATGACTGTGTTTCTGTTAGTCGTCAGTTGGGTGATTTGATCGATATCCAGTTGGAACGCATGGATAGATATCGGCTTGAAGTTTCCTCTCCCGGCCCAAACCGGCCTTTAAATAAAAAGGAAGATTTCCGCCGTTTCACCGGTGAAACAATTAAAATTGAAACATACGAGGCAATCGAGGGGCAGAAAAAGTTTACCGGTCTCCTTGAGGAGACAAACGATGATTCTGTTGTCATTGCATTTGATGGTAAAAAAGTTGAAATAGCAGACCTTATGATCAGTAAAGCAATGCTTGCGGGTCAGTAAACTGGAGAACGCTTAACATGTTTATCACAGATATTAAAAGGGTAATTGACCAAGTAAGCCGTGAGAAGGGCATTGATGCAGAAATACTCATAAGCACAATCAAAGAGGCCATTGTTTCTGCCGCAAGGAAGAAAATAGGGCCCCGGGCAGACATTGAGGTTCATTATGATGCAAAAAGCGGCGATGTTGAGGTGTTCCATTTTAAAGAGGTTGTTGAAGAAGTAGAATATGCCGATAGTGAGCTGACACTGGATGAAGGATATGAATATGATCCTGAATGTGAAATTGGTGATAGCTTAGGCATCCGTATTGACACCGAAGATTTTGGCCGAATAGCGGCCCAGTCAGCCAAGCAGGTGATTATTCAAAAAATGCGGGAAGCTGAGAGAAATGCGATATTTGAAAATTTTATCAGCAAAAAAGGTAAAATTATTAACGGCATTGTCCAGCGGTTTGATCGAGGGAATCTCGTGGTGAACTTAGGTCAGGCAGAAGCTATTTTAAGACCCCGGGACCAGATGCCCAAGGAAAATTATAAACGGGGAGATAGAATCCGAGCCTATGTTCAGGATGTGCTTGAAGAATCCAAAGGTGCCCAGATTCTTCTATCAAGGACCCATCCCGAATTTTTAACGGAATTGTTTAAAACTGAGGTGCCAGAGGTGGCTGAAGGGATTGTTAGCATTCGAGCCTCTGCCCGGGTGCCTGGGTTAAGGGCAAAGATTGCCGTTTCTTCAATCGATTCTGATGTGGA
>CAXHYW010000829.1:0-2348 GCA_964021475.1 uncultured Desulfobacteraceae bacterium
CAAACCCCGTGGCAATGTTTTGATTTGCAAGGTTGGTCATGGTATTGGAAACCAGATACCAGGCGACAAAAGCAAATAAAAAAGCCGCCCCGATCTGATAAACGATAGATCGTTTATCCGGATCATACCAGAACGAAATATTTTCTGAACTTGTTGTATTCATAAGAATATGCACTATGCCTTCAAAACCTGTAAAAAAAACACCTCAAAAAATATGGTGCAATTTACATTGCACCATATTTCATATCAAACAATTATTTAAATGGAGGAGAATACATCAATCCGCCGTCTGTCCAGAGAGCGTTGAGGCCACGTTCAATACCCAGCTGGGTATTTACGCCAACATTTCTTTCAAAAACTTCGCCATAGTTACCCACCATTTTAATAATATTGTAAGCAAATTTTTCATCAAGGCCAAGGGCTGCGCCGTTACCTTCGGTAACGCCCAAAAATCTTTTCACTTTGGGATCATTGCTCTTGAGCATTTTGTCAACATTCTTGGAGTTAATACCCAGTTCTTCAGCGTTGATCATGGCCAATACAGAATAGTTTACAATATCTTTCCATTTATTGTCTCCATGTCTTACAGCAGGCGCCAGAGGTTCTTTGGAAATGATATCGGGAAGGATGACGTAATCTTTGGCATTGGGGGCAACCGCCCGGGTTCCTGCAAGCTGAGATGCATCAGATGTCAGGGCATCACACCGGCCTGCAAAAAATGCTTTGGCAAGTTCGGCTGTGTTTTCAATGACAACCGGATTCATTTTCATGCCATTAGATCTGAAAAAATCCGCCGCATTCATTTCCGTGGTGGTTCCGGGAAGAACACAGATAGACGCGCCGTCAAGCTCTTTTGCACTTTTTACACCCAGGTCCTTGCGAACCAAAAACCCCTGACCATCGTAGTAATTTACCACACCAAAATCAAGCCCCAGCTGGGAATCCCGGCTCAGGGTCTGGGTACAATTTCTAAAGAGAACATCAATCTCACCGGACTGCAATGCGGTAAATCTTGTTTTAGCGGTCAGCGGGGTGAATTTAATTGCATCGGGATTACCAAAAACAGAAACGGCAACAGCTCTTGCACAATCCACATCAAGGCCTTTCCAAACCCCTTTATCGTCTGCTTTACCAAACCCGAACAGACTGCCGTTAACACCGGCCTGGATAAACCCCTTGGCTTTCACATCTGCCAATGTGTCTGCCATGGCAAATGCGGACATGCCAAGAACAATAATACAAACTGCGAATACTTTTAATAACTTCATCGATACTCCCCTCCGAATTAGGTTGTTAATGATTCTTGAATAATTTAACACCATTATTCACGCTTTATCTCAAAATGACTAACTTGAATCCTATGGGCATACTATATTCTTCAAGACAACGCAAGGTGTCAGGCATTCAGTTTTTTAAAAAAAGATAGAATCAGGATCCTTTTCACCCCCTTTTTTCACAAAAGCTGACTCAACCTCTCAAACCGTGCCACCTGTTCCCTGTAATAAGAGCGTTTCTCTTGTGCCAGGGACAGGGCTTCTTTAGCGGCCTCAATCGCCTCGGCATTGCGGTTATTTGCAGCCAGGGCTTCGGCATAGGTGTCCAGAACAAAGGGCTCCCGTTTGAGAGAAACCGCAATGGAGGCAAGCTTGAGCGCCCTTACACCATCCCGAAATTGTGAATCCGGACAGGTGGCAAGCAGCCAGGCAAGATTATTTAAGGCATGAACATTTTTACTGTCAATGCGAATCACATTTTCATAGGCATCAAGCGCCTTGTCATAAGCCTTGTCGTTGTAATGGGAATCCCCCACAAAAGCATACAGGTCTGAATTTTCCGGATCTATCTCCAATTGCTGGAGGAGTACCTGACTTGCAATATATGTTTCAAATGCATCCTTTGATCTGCCATGGCTGATGCTATAACCCAGGCTGAACACGACGAAAACCAGTATCAGATACACCTGCATCATTTTTTTCACCCTTTTGTGATGACCGGCAATCAATCCGGGTGTTTCCCGGCATTGTTCCAGGAACCGGATTCTTTCACCGATTCCAAAGTGATGCCAGTTTGGCTTGTCAATGGACTGCCGGCTCAGGGAGGCTATTTTATAGAAAGTGGATACCAGGAACCCCGCATCCCTTTGAAAATCATATACGTGAATATCTGCCTGACGTTCGAAATTGCGCATAAAAAACCCGAACACAAATCTAAAATAGATCACAAAACAACCTATCAACGACAGACAGATAAGCGCAGGATACACATCCCCCTTATCCACTCCCAGGAAAGAAAACCCCTGGTAAAAGATCGGAAGAGCACACGTCTGAACTCCAGTCACTCCGGAGAAT
>CAXHYW010000830.1:0-2346 GCA_964021475.1 uncultured Desulfobacteraceae bacterium
TGCATTGTTCTTACCGGGCACGGAAGTGTTGAAAATGCCCTTGAAAGCGGTAAATATAATGCCTTTAAATTCTTATCCAAACCCGTGGACATGGATACGCTCATAGAAACCATCAATGCGGCATATGCCCATCGGCTGGAACAGGAAGGCAAGCCTGACGACTTTGGCAAAGGGCTTAGCAGTGGTAAAGAGCCGGGTACCATATCAAAGCTGTATAATAAATTCCGCGGAATTTATGGTGTTGATAAATAGCGATAGTCCAACACTTTTTGTGTTTAACAGCTTTAGATAAGGAGTCTGCTTTGACTGTTTCTACAAACACTTCTGCCAACAAGGGCAGTGTCGCAAAAAAAGAGGGTGGTTTTTCTTTTTTAGCGTTCCTGATCACATTTGTCCTCATGTTTACCTCCTGGATTGTTCTATCCGGGAAATTTATACCCCTTTTATTATGGTTGGGCGGGATATCCAGCGTTTTGATTGCCTATTTTTTCCATGACCTGCTTTTCCCTAGCATGAAGCCAGGGTATGCGAAGGTTTTCTTAAAGTTTTTGCAGTTTATGCCTTGGTTGATTCTGGAAATTGTCAAGGCCAATTTCCATTTGTTGTATCTGGTCTTCCATCCCCGGATGAAGGAATTAATCGATCCCCACATAATTGATTTTAAAACCAACCTGAAATCAGATCTTGCCATTACAACCCTGGCCAATGCCATTACACTGACACCGGGTACGATTACGGTCACCGCAAGCCGTGATGGGGTGTTCAGAGTTCATGCCATTGATAAATCATCTGCCCAAGCACTTCCGGGTCTCATGCTTGAAAAGGTGGCAAATGTTTTTGGAGAAAAAATATGAATACATTTTTTTTGTGTGTTGCAGTGGGCTTGTGTCTGCTCATGGCACTGCCATTGGTACGATGCCTGTTTGGCCCCACGGTTCTGGATCGGCTCATCGGGGTGAATGCTATTGGCAGTAAAACCGTTGTGCTTTTGTTGCTCATTGGGTTTTTATTCGAACGGGTGGATATGTTCGTGGATATTGCCCTGGCCTATGCATTCTTGAACTTTGTTACCGTCATCGCTGCATCTCGGTATTTCCACAAGAGAAAAGGGTTGTACGAAGAATCTTTTATGGAGTGATTGGAGTTATCATGGATATACTTGTTATTTTGTTTATCGTTATCGGTTTTTTGTTTTTCCTGGGGGGGGCTGTGGGTATCCTCAGAATGCCCGATTTTTATTCCAGACTCCATCCGGCAGGAAAACTGGATACATTGGGAATTCTGGCCATGGTCATGGGGCTTTCCCTGTACAATCTTCATCATTTTTCCATTGAGGCCCTGTTGTTGTCCTTAAAAATGTTTTTGATTGTATTTTTCGTGTTTCTGTCCAGTCCAACCGCTACCCATTCCATTGTTGATGCCGGGATGAGAGCGGGTTTGCGGCCCTGGTCTAAAAAGAAAGGAAAAAACTAACCATGCAATGGCCCATAGATTTGATCATATTGACCTTTGTGATATTTACCGCGATTGCCGCCATCTCCGTTCGAGACCTTTTGGGAACTGCCATTTTGTTTGGTGCCTATTCCTTTTTGATGTGCCTGTTATGGGCGGTCATGGGTGCCGTTGATGTGGCATTTACCGAGGCTTCCGTGGGGGCCGGGGTGAGCACGGTTTTCTTTGTTGCCGCTGTATTCTCAACAAGCAGGAGGACCAAAGATTGAAGATACTCGGGTTTATTATTGTCTGCCTGACCGGTGGACTCTTGTTGTATGGAACTGCTGATTTACCGGACTGGGGAGATCCCAACTCACCCGCTTCCACCCATTTGTCCAATGACTATATTGAGCATGCCACGGAGCAAACGCAAGTCCCTAACCTGGTAACAGCTGTGCTTGCTGATTACCGTGGGTTTGATACCATGTTTGAGACTGCGGTGGTGTTTACCGCAGGCCTGGCCTGTTTTTTGTTGCTCCGGGACTTTCGCCCTAAACGAGACCACTATTACCGGCATGTTCCCACGGGTGTGGTGCTGCATTTTAAAGACGGCAAGCAGTTGAAAGAAATAGGGAATGAGTTTGAAGATGTGGACAAGGATTGGGTGCCTTCTGACATCATTATCCAGACCGTCTGCAGAATTTTGATTCCCTTTATTCAGATTTATGCCATCTATGTGGTGGCCCATGGGGATTATTCTCCGGGTGGCGGATTCCAGGGAGGGGTTATCTTTGGTTCCAGCTTTATTCTCCTGGCCATTTCCTATAACCTGAAAACCCTTATGAAACGGATTTCAGAGAAATTTTTGGGTATTTTTGCAGCTGTAGGGGTACTGATCTATGTGGGCATAGG
>CAXHYW010000831.1:0-2346 GCA_964021475.1 uncultured Desulfobacteraceae bacterium
TTAATCCACGATTACAAAAAAGGCAGGTCATTTTTACGTGTCAACCATAATATCTACTACGGCCTTACCGAAGGTCGGACTATATTCAGATCCTTGAATGGGTGGATACTTAGGCGATTGAGATGTCTTGTCTGGACACAGTGGAAGAATCCCAGAACCAGAGTCCGCAACCTGCTTAAACTCGGAATTTTCCGCAGAGCTGCTTTCTTGTGCGGAAATGCCCGTAAGAAGATGTGGCGTATGAGCAGGATAAAGTGGGTGATAATTGCTATGCCGAATAATTATTTCCTTGATCGGGGTTTGTTCCTTCCCGGGAATTAACCTGCCTGATCAGCCGAACCGCCTTGGTACGTGATCCGTATGCCGGGTGGTGTGGGAGGGCTCCTCAGTGATGGGGGGTCCTATCCCGATTTGATAACTGTGGAAAATGGCTTAACTTGCCTTCCAATTTTTTGGGGGAGGATCAGCCACCTTTTTGCATCATTAAGGCGACCTTTCTCTACAAGTTTCTTTTTCGGTTGTTGTTCCAGCCGGGGAAACCTTTCAGCATCACTACAATCCCCTCCTCAAAAAATGAATTAAAACGCAGTGGCTGGGTTCTACTCTTTCCGGGCAATCCGCCACCAATGGATACTTTTTGAACTTGATCAGTACCCTTTCATCATTGAAATCCACTCTTCAGAATTCCACCTTTGGATAAGAGAGATGTTCGAGAGCGGAACATTTTCATAAACGACATACCACTCTTTAGGATTCGCCCCCCATTCTTTAGCAGTTTGTACAAGCCCTTGGATCACCGATTTTGAATCCCCACTTCTCTTTTTATAGTTCTGGAAGGATCTGAGATGAACTTTTTCCGGATCAGCCTCAAGCCTGATAGGAGTAAAATCATTCACTTTGTTATGAGGCACCTCTTTTTTATCACCGAAAAAACCGAAGTTAAAAAGCTCATCCCTTGACCGGAGTTCGGTTTTCATTCCAGTCTCGTTATTTAAAACGATTTTGACAACCGTTTTTTCCCAACAGGGGTTTGTGGAAAACCAGACAACGCGTTTTACTTCGCGAGAAACCAAGGTGTCGGCTGTAGTTATCATCCCATCTGAAACAATAGATTGAAAACGCTCAAATACTGTATAATGCCAATACCGTCTTGCAACCATGAAAAATTCTCCTTTAATTGACCAGCCATTTTATCATTATCTTTATGGCTTTTTTGGTCATTTTAATCTCCCCATGATAAGCGTCCTCCTGACCACTCCCAGGGTTCTTTTTTGCTGCATGTGATGGACCATGTTTCCAGTGAATCTTTCAGAGGACAGGGGGCAGTCGATTAAATGGGTGATTTCCCATCCGCTTTCTTCAAGCAGTTTCATATAATCCAGCATAAGGATTGCGTTTTTACCGGGTTCTTTAAGAGCAGTGGTTCCCTGGAAATCTCTGAAGTCTGCATTTAGAAAGGCTATCCTTGTGGAGTGTTTTGAGTGTTTTTTCATGAGGGAGAAAATATTTTTAAAAAACTTTAAATACATTGGCCGGGAAAAATCTGAAATACTTCCCTTTGAATATTGCTTGGCCTTTTTTGTAAAATAAGGGGGATCAAAAAAGATCAGGTCGGGTTTTACCCCTATCTTTGGCAGGGGCCAGGCCAGGTGTTCGGGATCCCACAAAAAAGACTCTATTTCAGGCCTTGTACTTTTTCGGTCTGAAAGATCAAAAGACCAGCACCTTCGGTTAAAGGCAAGACAGGTATCCGGGACCACACCCCCGCCTGCCATGGGGTCAAGCACAAGGTCATTTTGCCTTGTAAAATAAAAAAGCGTGTGGCCGATGAGCTGCGCCGGGATTCTTCCGGGCCAGTTATCACCGAACCTTTTGTCTACATCATTGAAATTCCAATTGTCCCAGGTGCGCAATCCCCAGTTCAATGCCAAAAATCGTTTTTGGTCTGTTTTCTCTTTTAAAACCACAGACCAGACAAGGGGCTGGGGAACGCTGTATTTTTTTGCGATGTCAGGAACCTGTAACCCTTTTTCAAACTCTTTATGAAAGGTTTCAAAAAGGGAGTTGTTGTTTTTGATATATCTTGAAATGGTTTCCCTGTGGACATTCAGGCGGGAAGATATGCGGACAATGGGGATGCCGAGACTGGCCATTATAGCAATCTTGGTTTTTGTGGAAAACTTTGGGAGGGAAGCATCTTTTTTTTCTGAGGTTTTATCTTCCAGTTTAGCAAATGCCTGGATTTCCTTTGCAGAGCATTCTTTTAGTTTTGATCTTTTCAAGGGGGGAAACGTCTTTTAGATCGGAAGAGCGTCGTGTAGGGAAAGAGTGTGCCTCTATGTGTAG
>CAXHYW010000832.1:0-2328 GCA_964021475.1 uncultured Desulfobacteraceae bacterium
CTATTAGTTTCAAGCTTTCTTTATTCATTTCAATTAAGTGAAGAAAATAATGAAATATATAAAAATTATTATGTTGTTTGTTTTTTTAACTGTATTTGCAGCAAAGTCGAATGCTGAACTAAATAGTATTGATATCATATGTGATGAATGGCCTCCCTATCAAGTGGTGGAAA
Source organism: uncultured Desulfobacteraceae bacterium (assembly GCA_964021475.1). Classification (GTDB taxonomy): domain Bacteria; phylum Desulfobacterota; class Desulfobacteria; order Desulfobacterales; family Desulfobacteraceae; genus NBML01. The sequence goes on from CAXHYW010000832.1 coordinate 174, forward strand.
ATAATCAGTTAAAAGGGTTCAGCACCAGGGTTGTCAAAATAGTTTTTAAAAGAATGAAAGTCGACATCAAAAGCATTAAGGTTTATCCGTGGATACGTGCCATGATAATGATTGAAAAGGGCAAGGCTGATGCACTTTTCTCAGCTAATTATACAAAGGACAGAACCAAATTTGCTTTTTATCCAGGTGAAAAAATCGTTGATTCTCCCTGGGTCATGTGGGTGCGTGAAGAAGATGATCTTAAATTTGAATCATTTGATGATTTATCAGGGAAGAAAATCGGTATTGTTCGGGGCTATAGTTATACGTCCGACTTTTGGGTATTTTTAAAAGAACATAACAATTATGACGAAATCGCAAACGATGAACTGAATTTCAGAAAGTTAAATGTAGGCCGTGTTGACTTTATTCCAGCAGAATTGGGAAACGGTTCACACCTCGTGAAAAAATTAGGCTTTAATAAAATTATACCACTCAAAAAGAACCCTTTGAAATCTGATAGCTTGTACATTATTTTTAGCAAAAAAAATGTATCGAAATCATTTGTTGATAAATTTTCCAAGGAATTAAAACAATTCAAACAAGAAGCTCTTTATACATCCCTTTATAATGAATACTTTAAATCCAGTCCTTGAGTGAGAGTTGCTATGAGATAGGCATTACCCCTCATGCACACCTGATCAGGTGTCAATGGCAATTGACGGAACCCGGGTTCTTGGGTTCATCTCCTCCCTGAAAGTCACGTTATATAAAGTTTTTTCCAAAACAAGCCGGGCAATTATCCCTTTAATGATGGTGCCTCTTTCACACTTATTTCTCACTTTTATGATGCCCCCGAGGTGCAGAGAATTGACATGTCGTAATCCAAGCGTTGTTCTCAATGACTCAAGCCCTTTGATTTCAGTTTCCAGGGTTTCTATTGGTTCCAAGTTCGTAGCAATTTGTGCTTCCAGGGATGACATACCCGCCGTGAAAATCATCTCACTGCGGTAGGTATTGGGCTCAGCCGTGTGATGAGTGGATTCCGGATCCAGTTTCTTTGTAAACTGCTCAACCACATGGTCCAGAGACAACTTTTCAACTGATGTCACGATTTTCTTCACCATACCCAGCCCGGCCTTGGTTTCAGGAAACTTTAAAAAAATAGATCTCACAGTGGAAAAATCCGGCAGGCTTTGCAGGTACTTTATCTTCCCCTCAAGTTCTTCATGTTGATAAAACTCGGGCGCCTCAATGATTTGGATCAGGTTTTTTAAGATTACCTGTTCAAGGCGGTGATTTTTCTCTTCTTCCAAATCTATTTGGTATGTTGATAACAATTTTGCGATATCGTCTTCTTTTTTTAAAATGGCCAATTCTGCACGCCTGGTTTCAATTGTGTGGTCCAGGGTAAGAATTTGGTCCCCCGGTTTCAGGCCGACTACGAGCACACAAGGCCGGGTTTTATCCATTAAACTGTCTTTGATGGTGATGCCCTTATATGCAATCACCTGGGATCCCACGACCGAAGAATTGACAGCCAGCAGATCATTGTCCGTCTCAATTTTTGAATTAACGATGGAATAGAAGGCTTTAATCGGCCCCTGGGCCGTAACAAGTGTCTGATACCCGGGCGCTTCAGCACCCGATGTTTCATCTGGTTTTTCAATGCCGATATTCCCATGGACAACAAGGGATTCCGTACAAACCACGCATCCCGCAAGAGCACCATGGAGTACCAGGGAACGGCATCTTAAAATTCCCTCCTGGGTTAGGTCCCCTTTCATTTCCACTCTGACTGATTCGTAGGTTTGCAGGGTGTCAATGCTGATGCTGCCCATGATTTTTTTTTCTTGGACGCTCCTGACAACCGGCTCGACCATCAGGGTTGTGTCATTTTTCAAAACAGGGCGGCCGTCGATCCGGGCCAGAAAATCACCCCCTTTTCTCACAACCCCGTTTCCGGCGTTCAAGACACAGATCAAGGGCTTGTCCGGCAGGATAGGATGTCCGAGAACATCTTTCCCCGGTTTTCCTTTCTCCCCGGGAATAATCTGGGCCAGAAGACTGCCTTTTTTCATAAAAATCGGCTCATGGGTCTCTTTTTCCGGTTCAGTATGATTCTCCTTGGTCGTTGGAGGTTCCATGGGATCAGAGGCTGGTCGTGTCGGCTCGG
>CAXHYW010000833.1:0-2327 GCA_964021475.1 uncultured Desulfobacteraceae bacterium
GAGGTCCTGGTGACAAAAGGGCTTGTCAAAAACGATTTGGTGGTATCCCAGGGCAGCGCCTTTATTCGTCAGGGAGAATTGCTGACATTTGAAAAAGTACAGGGAGCGAAATAACCCGTGAAGTTTGCAAAGGCTATATTAAATACGCGGATAATATGGGTTCTTCTCTCGGTTCTCATTGCAGGTGCAGGACTTATAACCTTCCAGAAGCTGGGGCGGCTGGCCTATCCTGATTTTACCATTAAGACTGCCATGGTCTTAACTCCCTATGCCGGGGCCTCGGCCCTGGAAGTGGAAGAAGAGGTGACCAACAAGATTGAACAGGCGGTTCAGAGTTTAGGACAACTGGATTTTGTGAAATCCATCTCCCAGGAAGGGCTTTCCGTTGTCTATGTGGAGATCAAACCTGAGTTTGACGGCACCAGGATTCCCCAGATCTGGGATGAACTGCGAAGAAAGGTAAATGATATCAATGTCTATCTGCCCCCCGGGGCAGGTCCCGCCATGGTGAAAGATGATTTTGGAGATGTGTACGGCGTCTATTTTGCCATTTCAGGTGAAGAGTTTTCCCCAAGGGAACTCAAGGAGTATGCTAAGTACCTTAAAAAGGAATTGTTGCTGGTGGATGAGGTGGCCAAGATCGATATATGGGGGGACCAGACAGAAGTTATCTATGTGGAGTTTCCCAGATCAAGGCTTTCCCAGTTGGGGATTTCTCCTGACCAGATTTTTGGTACCCTGGCATCCCAAAACCTGATCACACCTGCAGGGCGCGTGAAACACGGGCCTGAATACATCCGGTTCAGTCCCACCGGAGATCTGTCCGGAGAAAAGGCCATTGCCGATATCTACATCCCGGGTGGTGGAGGCAAACTTTTCAGACTGGGGGATATTGCCAACGTTTACCGGGGGTATCAAGAGCCTTCGAAAAACAAGATGCTCTTTAACGGGAGCCCGGCCGTGGGGTTGGGCGTATCAACGGAAAAAGGGGGCAATGTGGTCCGTATGGGGGCTGCTGTCATGGACCGGATAAACTCTTTGGAATCCATGAAACCCCAGGGTATGAAGGTGGATCTTATTAACTTTCAGGCCTCCCGGGTGACTCAGTCTTTGGATGAATTCATGGTCAACCTGGCCGAGGCCGTGGTTATTGTAGTAGTTTTACTTCTTTTTTTCATGGGGCTTCGGTCGGGGCTGCTCATTGGGTTTGTGTTGGTGCTCACCATTCTGGCCACCTTTGTGGGGATGTTTCTCATGGACATCACCCTTCAGTTGATTTCCCTGGGGGCCCTGGTGTTAGCTCTTGGGCTTTTGGTGGACAATGCCATTGTGGTCACCGATGTCTACCTGATTCGCCTGGCCCGGGGGGATTCCAAAACAACAGCCGCCCAGGCCGCCATCAGCTCAACCATGTGGCCGTTGCTCGGAGCCACTTTGGTGGCGATTTTGGCCTTTGTGCCCGTGGGGTTGAACCCCAGTGCCTCGGGGGAATTTTGCAGAAGTCTTTTCTATGTCATGGCCATTTCTCTGGCTTTCAGCTGGGTGTTTGCCCTGACCATCACCCCGGTGCTGTGTATCCGTTTTCTTAAATTGCCTGATGACACGGGAAAAGATCCCTATGACCGACCCTTTTACCATCGATTCAGACGATTTCTCCATGGGTGTATTCAAAAACGAGTAATAACGCTTATGGTCTTGTGTCTGATCCTGGCCATTTCCGTTGTGGGGTTCAAGGCGGTTCCCAAGTATTTTTTCCCGGAATCCACCCGGAACCAGTTTTTTGTGGATTATTGGCGGGCCCAGGGCACCCATATTCAGGAGGTGGAAGACGATATCCGCAAGATCAGTCAATACATCCAAACGCTTGATAGTGTTGAACAGGTCACCTCCTTTGTGGGGGAAGGGTCCCTGCGTTTTGTACTCAATTACAATTACCAGGCCCCCAATACAAGTTATGGGCAATTGCTGATCCAGGTGGATGACTACCATTCAGTCTCAGATCTGATACCCAAAATTCAGACCTATATTGCCAAGGAATTTTCCAATTCTGAATTCAAAGCCCAGCGGTTTAAAGAAGGGCCACCAGTCTCCTATGCCGTGGAAGCACGGTTTCGGGGGCCGGATATTGATCAAATTCGAATCGTGGCTGACCAGGCAAAAAAAATCCTCCATTCCATTGACCAGACCATGAATGTGAGGGATGACTGGCGCCAGCCAGTCAAGGTTTTAAAGCCTGTCTTTACCGAAACCCAGGGCCGGAGGACCGGTATTACCAGGGCCGATGTCAGCCAGGCCTTTAACTGGAATTTTTCAGGCCTTACCGTGGG
>CAXHYW010000834.1:0-2326 GCA_964021475.1 uncultured Desulfobacteraceae bacterium
CTGATGGTACCACCGGAAAACAATCCATGTTTAATCAGAATCGTCAAAAGCCCTATTTCCCATTACCGTCAAATTGGAAGTTAGATGCCATTCTACATCTGCTTGCCCAGGAAAAATAATCAGCCCTTCCAGGCCACCTGATGATAGTTTTTCGGCAAGAGATGTTTAACCGGGCCTGGGACAAATTTGTCCCAGGCAACTGTCCCACACAAAAGGCCCATGATACAAAAAAGACAGCCATCCCCCACTGATTTATCCTTTCAACCATGCACCTGATTTTTTAACCCAATCAATAAAAGGCCCTTGAAAACCCCGATTTAATTGTTTATGCTGATTTACTTTTAAATGATCCCAATTTTCTTGCGTCACTTCCTGGAAGATCTGGCATGTAAATTGCTAATCACAAGCGTAAAAATGAAAACCCAAATCTTGAACAAAAGGAATCAGGTATTTAAAAAAGTGGAAAAAACAAACCCCATAAAAATTGCCGAGACTGTCTATACATTTTACAGGGACGGGTTCAAGGGAATGACCCTGGGAAAGAAACTGTGGAAAATAATTTTCATAAAACTCTTTGTGATGTTTGTGATTTTAAAACTTTTTTTCTTTCCAAATTTTTTAAATACAAGCTTTGACACCGACCAGGAAAGGGGGGACTTTGTTCTTGAGCAAATGACACGGAATGCGGATCCAAACAGATGATCTCTACAAACCAAAATAGTACTTCATTTAACAGGAGGGAAAATAATGATCGATATTGATTTGAGCATGGTAAATTGGGCCAGAGCTCAATTTGCGCTGACAGCCATGTACCACTGGATCTTTGTGCCGCTGACATTGGGACTGTCTTTTTTGTGCGCCTTTTTTGAATCCATTTATGTCCGTACGGGCGATAAAGAATGGCGATCCCTAACAAAATTCTGGATGACCCTGTTCGGCATCAATTTTGCCATTGGCGTTGCAACGGGAATTATTCTGGAGTTTCAATTTGGAACAAACTGGTCCAATTATTCATGGATCGTTGGAGATATTTTTGGTGCTCCCCTTGCCATTGAAGGTATTTTTGCTTTTTTCCTTGAAGCCACCTTTTTTGCGGTCATGTTTTTCGGATGGAACCGGGTCTCAAAGCGATTTCATCTTTTCTCCACATGGATGGTGGCGGTGGGTTCAAACCTGTCCGCCGTTTGGATCCTTGTGGCCAACGGCTGGATGCAAAATCCTGTGGGAATGATCTTTAATCCAGAAACGGCCCGGTTTGAAATGAACAGCTTTTCCGAAGTTGTTTTCAACCCGGTGGCGGTTTCTAAATTCGTTCATACCTCCAGTTCCGGTTTTTTAATGGGCAGTCTTTTTGTCCTCTCTATTTCCTGCTGGTACCTTTATCGGGGCAAACATCTTCAAATGGCCAAACGGTCCATTATTGTGGCCTCGGTCTTTGGGTTGCTGTCTGCAAGTTACGTGGGGCTTACCGGAGATGAATCCGCATATGAGGTGGCCCAGAAACAGCCCATGAAACTTGCAGCCATTGAAGGGCTCTACAAGGGACAGACAAAGGCCGGAATTGTGGCGGCCGGTATTCTCAACCCGGACAAAAAACCGGGAGACTCCCAGGACCCATTTCTTGTAAAAGTTGAGATTCCCTATCTTCTGTCCCTATTGGCAAATCGCTCCCTTAACTCTTTTGTACCGGGGATTGACGACCTTGTCTATGGCAATGAAGCCCAAAAAATAGAAGGGGTGGCCTCCAAAATCGCCAGGGGTAAAATGGCCATAGAAGACCTGGCTACATTCAAACAGGCCCGGAAAGAGAAAAACACCCCACAAGCCGAAGCCGCTTTGGAAAGATTCAGGAAAAACCAGGATTACATGGGCTACGGATATCTTACCTCGCCGGAAGAAGCGGTTCCGCCCGTCGCTCTCCCTTACTATGCCTTTCATATCATGGTAACCCTGGGCACTCTGTTTCCGGTTATTTTTGCACTCTTTTTATTTTATGGCCTGAAGGATTCGCTTACCGAAAAAAAATGGCTGCTTCCCATTGGCTTAATCTCGGGTTTTCTTGGGCTTATGGCCCAGCAGTCCGGATGGGTTGTGGCAGAGGTAGGACGTCAGCCCTGGGCGATTTACGGTCTTTTACCGGTCAAGGTAGCCACCACAAATCTTGCTGCCATTAATGTCCAGATCACCTTTTTCATGTTTCTGGGGTTATTTACACTCTTACTCATTGCCGAAATATCAATCATGCTCAAACAAATATCCATTGGACCGGAGGGCCATTAAAATGATTTCAAACCTCGACTATACAACCTTGCAGCAACTTTGGTGG
>CAXHYW010000835.1:0-2304 GCA_964021475.1 uncultured Desulfobacteraceae bacterium
GAGATTCTCCGGAGTGACTGGAGTTCAGACGTGTGCTCTTCCGATCTTATCATACCCTTGCTCTTTCAGAGCTGCGGCAATTTTGGCAATGGATCGAAAACAATTCATATAGCTGCCGCCGATATTTTGTTTGCCGGGCGGGTGATTCCAATATAAGAGGGCGATTTTCTTTTGATGAGTGGGTGTTACTTTAAGATGATGCCAGGCCTGCATTCTTTTAATTAAAAATTCAACTTGTTCGGGTATGGCCACCCTGTCATACAGGATATGGGTCGTTCCCTTGAGGCGCACCGCTTTTTTACCCCCCACCAGGGTGGGTTCAATGCCGCCGTTTTGTTCCGGAATACAAACTTGCCAGGCCGTGCGAAGGGTTGAGATACCTGCCGCTGACTTTTCCCACTGATCGATGGTAAGCCCGTGGGCTTCCAAAGGGATAAAAACCGGTGCATTGATACGTGTTAAAATATCCGTGGTTTTTAGCGGGAACCCCCTTAAAAATCTAAAGGTAAACCCACAGATGCCATGGACTCGTGAATTACCGTTTTCATCCAGAAAATAGGTTTCCAGGGATTTATGGTAGGGGGGCTTGCCAAATATGGGCAAAACATTGATGCCTTTTTCTTCAAGTGCTTTTATAATAGAGGCCTCCAGGTGGCCGTTTTCCCTTATGGCCGATGTCCTAAACGTATGGATTCCTATCCAGAAGCCTTTTTGTTTATATTTCCCTCTCTGCTGATACCAGCTTAAATCGTCATCAAACCCATGGAAAAGCGTGTCAGAATCAGGATGAAAAATCCCGACATAGGGTAAAACATATGGCTTGTCAGAGGTGGTTTTAATCCCTATACGGGACAGGATCATTAAAATTAAATCTTTAAGATTGCCCACCGTGGGAGTCTGGTAATAAATCTCCCCGGAAAGATCAGGCAAAATCCCGAATTGTTTCAACTTGGTTGCCAGGGTTCCGCATCGTAAGCTATAGACATTAATCTCTTTGCTCTCAAGTGTGAAGGACAAGAAATCATCAAATTCTTGTTTCATGAAATCCGCCATAATGACATCAACGGAATTGATGTCTTCTTTTCCGACCAGATTGCTGAGAATATCTCTTTCAGTAAAAACTTTAAAAAGGCAAAGGTTCCTGATATCCGGACGTTTTAAAATTTCCCTGATCGCCCTGGCAAAAACAATGCTGTCCCGTGCAGAAATGATCATGGCAATTTTTATTTTTTTTGTTTCACAGATGCCAGTAACCGGAATCAGGCTTATCATGATGAGCCCAAGCAAGAGCTTTTTAATCAATTTCATCGATTTTTTCCTCGGGAATATAAACAACTTTTCCATTTTTAAGCTGGTATGCCGTACCAAGCTTGAACCCTTCATCTCCCCCCACCTTTGTATCCGTAACCTTCGTAACTTTGATATCCTTGCCTTTCTTGGTGATGATTTTCCATTGGTCCTTTACTTTTTTCATGATGGTAATTTCACTTTCAGGGTTAAAAAAATCCAGAACCTGGAAGGTTGGCATGAGGGAAAGCAGCATAGCCACAATAAAGACAAGGGCCACATCAAAAAGATTGGCCACTCCATTCAGGGGCTCTCCATTCCTGGCTTTCGACAAGTAACCCCGGCGGCTTTTTTTCAGGTATTTCATTGAATCCCCTTAAAATCGCATTTTTTATCAACAGCCTTTATCAGGGCTTCGGTGATTAAATTGACAAGCCGCATGTCCTCAACAAACCATTGTTCTTTAATAACTGAAAAAAAATGGGCACTGATAACTAAGGCCAGTCCCACCACCGTGGTTGTAAATGCCAGAATCAGACTTGACGACAATTGAGTCATATCTCCCTGGGTCAGACCGGATAGACCGGTTCCCATGGGAATCAAGGTCCCCATAAGTCCCAGGCTGGGCCCGATTCGAACAATGAGCCGTATTTTGTCCACCCCCTTGATGAGTGAATTTTCCATTCTCTGGTTGAGATCCTCCACTTTTTCTTCCCGGAAAATGGAAGTCTGCTGTAAAATACCCTTCAGTTCATCTGCATATTCAACAAGGTGTATGGGAAAATTCTCCTTTAATTCATGGGGAAGCTGGCCTTCCCTTTGAATCTCGTCCATGGAATCTGCCAATGGCAGGCAGGATGCCTGCTGTTTTCTTCTTACCCATTCCCCAAAGAAACCGCCGGTATAGATGAACAGCCAGAGACACAGGCAGATAAGAAAGATAACAACCGGCATCAGCAATGCAGTAGATCGGAAGAGCGTCGTGTAGGGAAAGAGTGTGCCCCTATGTTTAGATCT
>CAXHYW010000836.1:0-2298 GCA_964021475.1 uncultured Desulfobacteraceae bacterium
GAAACATTAGCCGATTGCGTCAAACTGATTCAAACCAACAAGGCTGCCATTGCGCTTTATAAAGCCGGATCTTCACAAGAATTGTTACGATCCTTCAGAAAACTGATCCGTCCAGATGACTGGCAGCATTTTATTGACCAGGTTGTGGCCTTATCATCAGGAAAAGACCACTACGCAGGCGAAGCCAGAAGTTATGATCTTAACGGGAACCAACTGGACGTCATTCTTAAGAAAGCGGTGATTCACCGGGAAGTGAACGGGCTTTCAAAAATATTGGTTTCCATCACCGATGTCACCCAGCTGCATCGAACAAACCGGGAGAAGCGGCAATTGGAAAACCAGCTTTTGCATGCCCAGAAAATGGAAACCATTGGTACCCTGGCCGGCGGTATCGCCCATGACTTTAACAATATCCTGTTCCCCATTACCGGGTATGCTGAAATCTTGCTGTCTGACCTCCCTGAACTCAGTCCTTTTCGGGAATACATCAATGAAATTTATACCGGGGCCTTGAGGGCCACGGATCTTGTAAAACAGATTCTGACCTTTTCTCGTCAGGAGAGCCATGAACTGACGCTGATGAAAATTCAACATATCATCAAGGAGGCGTTAAAGTTAGTCCGGATGACAATCCCGGCCACCATTGAAATAGAAAAATCCATTGACAACGGTTGTGGTGCCATCAAAGCGGATCCCACCCAGATTCATCAGATCCTCATGAACCTTATGACCAATGCCTTCCATTCCATGGAAGAGACCGGCGGGATTTTAAAGGTCAGCCTTATACCCGTTGAACTTGGGGCCATCGATCTGATGAATTCTAACATGAATCCCGGCCCCTATGTCCGGTTAATTGTCAGTGATACCGGTATGGGGATGACAAAAGAAATTTCCGATAAAATTTTTGATCCTTTTTTTACGACCAAGGAAAAAGGAAAGGGAACTGGCATGGGCCTGTCTGTCACCCACGGGATTGTCAGCGCTATCGGCGGCGCTATTCAGGTATACAGCGAGCCTTGCAAGGGAACGGAATTCAAACTCTATTTCCCTGTGGAAAAAACCCTGCAATACCGTGAGTGCGAGACAAAAGAAGATTTGTTAAAGGGCGGCAAGGAACACATACTGCTCATCGATGATGAACCCAGCGTGCTTGAACTTGAACGAAACATGCTGACCCGTCTGGGATACAGAGTCAGCTACCGTATCAGCAGCATTGATGCACTTGAGGCATTTCGACACACCCCCCAAAATTATGATCTGGTGATCTCGGATGTGGCAATGCCGAAACTTTCCGGAGACCGGCTGGCAGCAAAAATAATCGCCATCCGTCCTGGCATGCCGGTTTTGTTATGTACGGGTTTCAGCGGGACGGTTACTGAAGAAGAGATAACACAGATAGGGGTGAAAGGGCTTTTGATGAAACCCATCATATTCAAGGACCTGGCCATCGCTGTCAGATCTGCCTTAGACTAGCAGGGTTACTCCAATCTTTGGAACAACAGCCCCCCCCCCTCTTTCCTCTTTGCCTTGTTTTCTTCATAAAACCGCCTGGACATAAAACCTGGGACCTGTGAAATTCGCCCGAAATCATGACACATCCAGTCCCAGACTACCAAGCCAGGCCAGGGCCAGGGGAATATTATCAAAAGTTTGGATGGGAAAGATCTCCTTGCCCTCGGTGGGTATCTTGAGAGTATATTCCTTTAATGGGGAATTGATAACCTGGGCCCTGGCAATTTGCCCATTGTCATTGGCCCACTGGGAAATTTCCCCAAAACAAAGAATGGCATCAGGGGTTCCGCCTTCAAATTTCCTCAGATCGGCCACTGCCCCGAATCGTTTAAGTTTTTGTTTCAGCACAAAGGATTTATACGCTTCAATAAATCCCTTCACGCATTCCAAGTTCCATGCCTGATAAGCTCGAACAATAATTATTTCGCCTTGTACAGAAAAATCATATTTCCCATGAGCAACAAATCCCATATCAGCCTTTCAAATTTCAGGTTAAATTTTGTATACTAAAACTGCTATGGAAAATTTGTAAAAAAGTCAAGAAATATCGATTTTCTTCCAAAACTGAAAAAGGCTGCCTGGTTTTCACCCGGCAGCCTTTTTCAGAAAAGGAAAAAAAGATGTTTCTTAATGGTTAAATATTATCAATGCAACGGGTGTGCCACAAATCCAAAGTCATCAATATAACAATATAACTATTTGATTTTAAAAGAAATAAAAATTATCATCCATCTCTTTTATCCCAGATAGACTATTTTTGAACCATTCTCCAGACCATTTATCCCT
>CAXHYW010000837.1:0-2292 GCA_964021475.1 uncultured Desulfobacteraceae bacterium
TTGCTCATCAGTCTTCAGCTTTCTTATGCAGCCATGCTTTTTTCCGGGGAGTTATCCCCTTTTCTGCCCAGGGGTATCGGCCTTTTACTTTTTGGATCTTTTATCGTGGGGATACTGACCGCCATTAAAAGCTCACACCCCAATTGCGCATCAATGATACAGGACGCACCCGTGGCTGTATTAAGCCTGCCGCTTCTGGCCATCAGTGCCCAAATGACCGCAGATGCCGCCTCCAGTGAATCTATTTTCCATACGGTGGTACTCACTATTGTGGCTGCAACCCTGGTGACTGGAATACTGATGATGCTCATGGCCCGGTTTAAACTGGGTAATTTTGTACGATTCATCCCCTATCCGGTTATCGGCGGATTTCTGGCCGGTATTGGCTGGCTGTTGTTTACGGGGGGTATCGGGGTAATGACAGGATTGTCCCTGGATTTGTCATCTCTTGGCGAATTTCTGCCTCCCATGATGTTGTTAAAATGGATTCCTGGTCTTTTATTTGGCCTGGCCCTTTATTACCTGCTTCGTAATTACAACCATTTTTTGATCCTGCCGGGAATGGTCCTGGGGGCGATCTCAATCTTTTTTATTGTGTTGTTAAGCTTTGATATTTCTTTTTTGCAGGCCGAGGCAAACGGCTGGTTTCTGGGTCCATTTCCCCAGGGCTCTCTTTGGAAACCCATTTCCCTTGCAGGCCTATCACAGGTGCGATGGGATCTGGTGTCTGGGCAGTCGTTTACCATGGGATCCGTCTTTATTATTTCTGTCATCTCTCTTCTGCTAAATGCCAGCGGTCTGGAACTGATTACAAAAAGGGATATTGATCTTAACAACGAGCTGGCCGTCACAGGGTTTTCCAATATTTTAGCAGCCTTTGCAGGCAGTAGCCCCGGATATGTAGGATTGAGCCCTTCTACCCTGTGTTACAAACTGGCACCTGGAAAAAGGCTTGCCACCATAATAACCGTTGTCATCTGCGGTGTCGTCCTGATTGCCGGGGCATCGTTTCTGTCCTGGTTCCCCCGGCCCCTGGCCGGAGCCATGCTGGTTTTTGTCGGATTTGGCATGCTTTGGGAATGGCTGTACGATTCTTTCAAAAAACTACCCCTAACAGATTATCTCCTGATTCTTGTTATTCTTCTGGTCATTGCCTTTATCGGTTTCTTGGAAGGGGTGGCCGTGGGAATCGTGATTGCGGTTATTCTTTTTGTCATGACTTACAGCCGGATCAACATCGTCAAATCATCCAGCTCCGGGAAAACCTTTCAAAGTAACCTGGAAAGACCGGCCCCGCATAGATGGCTGCTTGACAGAAAAGGCGACCAGATTCTTATCCTTCAGCTTCACGGATTCATTTTCTTTGGAAGCGCAAACCAGCTTCATAACCAAATTATGGGCCGGACAAGCCAGAATGACATTTTGCCCCTTGGCTATATTGTGCTTGATTTTGCCAATGTCAATGGATTTGATTCCTCTGCCCTTAACAGTTTTCAACGGATCCATCAGTTCACCCAATCCCTTGAAATATCACTTGTTTTTGTCAATTTTAACCCTGGATTCAAGGAGCAGTTTGAAAAAGCAGACCTTACCTGGGAAGGGGTTCAATTTTACCCAGATCTTGACCATGGCATTGAATGGTGTGAAAACCAGGTCTTAAAAACCGAGGGGAATCTGACTGCCCGAAAAAGGGAACAGGTTCTGGAGTCCACCTTTGACCAAATGCTGCAATCATTGGAACAACTGGATGTGTTCGAACAATTGCTCACCAGTATGGGTGATTTTCTTGAACCCAGATCCATAGAAATCGGCCAGCTTCTCTTCCCCAAGGAAAAAGCAGAAGGGATGTATTTTATAGAATCAGGCCAGATTTCCATTCTTCTGGACCAAAAATCGGGCCATCCGGTCCGGTTGAGAACCCTGGGAGGAGGATCCATCATTGGTGAATGGGGAGATTGCGAACAACAGGGGGCCACCACATCTGTGGTGATAAAAAAATCAGGTCGCATATTTCATTTGTCCAACGATAACCTGATCAAAATGGAGCAGAACAAGCCTCTAATTGCTTTTCAGCTTTTTAAATATGTCACTCGAACCCTGTCCGAGCGGCTTTGTAAAACCAACAATATTATCCAGGATTTGTTGTAGAAAAGGACGCTAAAATGGCTTCTTGGCCGATGCCGAACTGTTCTATGCCAGAGGAACTTTATATAGGAGGTGTTTGATGTTGCGTTCTCTCAATTGTCTGGTCTTTGTTCTGGGCCTGTGGTGCGTGTCAGGCGTCGTGTTGGC
>CAXHYW010000838.1:0-2284 GCA_964021475.1 uncultured Desulfobacteraceae bacterium
AACCCTTCATGGGTTTTAAGACCATAGGCTGGCAGTCCGGATTCCAGGATAAACGCCCTTACATCCTCCAAAATCTTATTTCCCATGTCCGGCATGATTTCACACTGCTTGATATCAATGACCTTGTCAAAGGTGCCGGGCACATGGAGGCCGATACCAAATCCTTTTTTGATGGTCTCATCCTCAAGTTCTTCAGGCATCAGCCAGCGCTGGGTAGAACAGGAAAATTCCATTTTATTCCGATACCCGAATATCGGATCAGAAGGAATCACATCTGTGACCGGAACCCCTTGTAACCTGCCGATGTGCTCAATGGATTCAGTGACATGTCTTTTTTTATATTCCAGCTGAAGCTCATAGGGCAACTCCTGCCATTTACATCCACCACAATAATTACAATACCGGCATCTGCCCTCCTGACGAAGCTGTGAAGGTTTCAAAATCCGGATCAGTTTTCCTTCGGCCCAGGATTTTTTCTTTTTGCTTATTTTTACAAAGACCGTATCACCGGGCACGCACCGATCGATAAACACGGGAAATCCATCGGGTTTTGCAAGCCCCTTACCACCAAAGGCCAGGTCAATTATTTCAAGTTCATAGGTTTTTCGTTTGCTGATAGACATATTTAAATTTCATCTTTTAAATTTATATGAAAGAACCAATCAACTTAGCGGATTCTTTCATGTATTGTTGTGGGGGCCCATGGAAATCCTTGGGCGGCCCATGGCCGTTATTGGAAATATTTTATTTTCAAAACTTGATATCATACGCGTTTAATGACATAAATACAAGGATGAAAACCACTATAAAAAATATCGACTTCGCGATTGAAGGACATACCCTCAAAGGAATTCTCCATCTTCCAGAAACAAACGCCCCCCCCCTGGTGGTGGGATCCCATGGCCTTGAAGGTAGCAAGGCATCTGCCAAACAAAAGGTGTTATCCCGACTCTTACCGGCAAACGGCGTTGCTTTTTTCAGGTTTGATCATAGGGGCTGCGGTGACAGTCAGGGAAATTTCTTAACAGATACCTCCCTTGAAAAAAGAACCCAAGATTATATTGGGGCTGTCCGCCATGTTATGGATTTAAATCTCACATCAAAAAGATTGGGACTCTTTGGATCCAGCATGGGAGGTGCCACCTGTATCAACGCCTGGGAATCTCTTGACGGGCTTGGGATAAATATTTGCGGGGGGGTTTTATGCTCGACCCCGGTCCAAAGTAGGACCATCCAAAACATTCCCGTCCATGCCAATGGAAACCGACCGGCCCTCCCCTTAAGTTTTTTTGAAAAAAATCTTCTGTTTAATCTCCTGGACAAATCCTGTGCCCTTCACCATGTATTAATTTTCCATGGCGATGCCGATGAGGTTGTACCCGTAGACAATGCCCATGATATTTATACCCATATGCAGTCCCCTAAGCAAAAGATCATCCACACAAAAGGGGATCACCAGATGAGTTCCAAGACACACCAGGCCGATTTTGCCAGGCAAGCTGTGGATTGGTTTCAAGGTATTTTTAATCCTGTCATTTAAAAATCATTATTTTGCTTTTACCCATGAAGATCAATCTGATTTAAGAAGATGCGGTGTTTCAAACCCAATAACAAACACCAATAGAGATGGAATCACAAAAAGGGTAAAAACCGTTGACATGGCAAGCCCCCCCAGGAGAATCGACCCCAGCCCCCGGTACAATTCACTGCCGGCCCCGGTTGAAAGAACCATGGGCAGCATGGCCAGAAGGCTGGTTACGGCGCTCATGAAGATGGGTCTAATTCTGGTTCTCACCGCATTTGATACGGCCGCTTTTCCCACAAGCCCATGATAACGGACATTGTTCAATGACTGATGCACAATGAGGATCGCATTATTAACCACCGTGCCGATGAGAATAATAAACCCAAGCATGCTCAACACATCAAACCCCTGGGGGGCGATATAGGCATTCACCATCCAAAGTCCGATAAAGCCGCCGGCGGCTGCCAGGGGAACGGTAAAAAGAATGACAAAGGGATATAAAAAGTTTTCAAACAAGGCGGCCATGAGCAAATAGGTAATGATCAATGCCAACAGCAGATTCCATTGAAGGGCGTTTCGTGTCTCCATCAATTTATCGGCATTTCCCCCTACCCCGACCCGGACATTTTTAAGCCTACCCTGGCTTTCCAAATTTGGGATAATCTCATCTGTAATCTTTTCCAGGGCATCCTGGAGGGCCATGTCCCCTGGCGGGGTCACCTGGAGGGTAATGGTGCGATCGCGTTCCAGATGATTGAT
>CAXHYW010000839.1:0-2277 GCA_964021475.1 uncultured Desulfobacteraceae bacterium
CTTATCAATATGCAGCAAATCTGCTGGGATGATGATAGTCAGGGTGCCGAATTTATTATTTCTGATATTGATCCTGAGTTTGAAGAACAGGCTCTGGAATACCGGGAGAAGCTGCTGGAAGCTATTTCCGAGCAAGATGATGATATCATGGAACGCTATCTTTCCGAAGAAGAGATTTTAAGTGCCGACCTGATAAAAGCCATACGCTGCGCCACCATTGAAAGAAAGATTGTACCGGTGCTCTGCGGCAGTGCCCTGAAAAATAAAGGGATTCAGCCCCTTCTGGATGCTGTTGAATTGTTTTTACCAAGCCCCAAGGATGTACCGCCCATAAAGGGAGTTCATCCGGAGACTGGGTCAGAATTTATATTTTTACCCGAAAAGAGTGCCCCCCTGGCCGCCCTGATTTTTAAAGTATCCATGATCGAGGGCCGAAAACTTTCCTTTGCCAGGATCTATTCCGGGAAAATTGAGTCCGGGTCCGAGGTGTTTAATCCGGTGTTAAATAAAACTGAAAAATTGTCCCGCCTGCTCAAGATGCATGCCAATAAAAGGGAGCGCATTGACGAGGCATCGGCAGGAGATATCATCGGCATTGTGGGGCTGAAGGATTCGGGTACAGGGGACACCCTGTGTTCCCAAAAGTTTCCGTTATTTCTGGAAAGAATGGAATATGAGGATCCGGTCATCTCCATTGCCATTGAGCCCAAGACCCATGCAGACCAGGAAAAAATAGACAGTGTGCTGGAAAAATTTATTATTGAAGATCCCACCCTTAAGGTAAGCCGGGATGAAGAAACCGGCCAAACCATCCTTGCTGGCATGGGAGAACTCCATCTTGAAATTATTATTTCCAGGATGTTCAAAGAATTTAACACCAAAGTCAATGTGGGCAGTCCCCAGGTGGTATACCGGGAAGTGATCACCTCACCTGCAAAAGGGGAGGCTGTTTTCGAACGGGAGATTACCGGAAAAGCGCATTATGCCAAGGTGGCCATTTGTCTTACGCCCCTGGAACGGGGGAAGGGGGTTGTCTTTACCTCCAAGGTTACACCAGAGCAGATACCGGATCAATATGTGGCAGCCATTGAAACCAGTGTCCGGGAAAGCCTTGAAGGGGGGTTCTTAAAGGGATATCCCCTGGTGGATGTGGGAATTGTGCTGGAGGATGGTGGCACTGAAGAGGGGCGTGCTTCTGAACTTGCTTTCTCCGTATGTGCATCAATGGCCTGTAAAAATGCGCTCAATATTGCTTCCATGGCACTTTTGGAACCCATCATGTCTGTGGAGGTTTTTGTGCCGGACAATTACATGGGAGATGCCATCTCCGATTTGAACAGTCGTGGCGGCAAGGTGGAATCTATCAACCCCAAGGCAGGTATCCAGGTGATTAAGGCCATGGCTCCCCTGTCGAAAATGTTTGGATATTCCACGGCACTGCGGTCTGCCACCCAGGGCAGGGGGACCTTTGCCATGCAGTTTTCAGCCTTTGACAGGATCTGATATTTCCTAATGGCGAATGCCTAACCGCACAGGTCGAGTTTTTATTATCTTTTTTTAATTTGGGCATGGATGCGCTCAAGGCGTTGCTTGGCATCATCTTTTAGTTGGAGATCTTCCAGGGTTTCAATGGCCCGGTTCAGGTGGTTAATGGCATTTTTAAAATCTCTGAATTCTGAATAGTAAATCCCCAGATAATAGTGGGACATGGCCTGTTTTTTCTCCTGGGACATAATATTGGCCAGGTGATAATAGGCCCGGGGAAAGGCCTCAGCTTTCCTGTCAAGGACTTGGTGCAGGTTTTTTTCAGCCGGAACAATCTCTCCTGATTCAAGCTGGGCAATGGCCATGAAATATCTGGCCCAAAGCCCCATAATAGGATTATCCATGACGCCGGCAAGAATACTCCGGGCATTTTCAAGCTGTCCGTCATCAATATAGATACGGCCAAGTTCCAGCAGGATCATGGGCTCAAATAATTTGATGGACAAGGCCTTTTTAAAATGGGAGATGGCAAGATCCCGTCTGTTTTTTCGGGCGTATAACAGCCCAATTCCATAGTGAAGGGCTGGGTCTTCCGGTGCATCCTGTAACTTAAGTTCCACCTTGTGAAAGCTTGTGTCAAGTTTTCCGTAAAGTCCCATTATCCTGTATTTAACCATATCAAAATCAAAGGTGGCAGGAGCTGCCTTTATCTTTTCAGGAGGCGTGTAGCCTTCCAGTATCCCGGCAAGATTGATAATTCGGTTTCCCGTACCCGGATGGGTTTTGAAATAA
>CAXHYW010000840.1:0-2276 GCA_964021475.1 uncultured Desulfobacteraceae bacterium
TTTCCAAAGACCATCAGGGAGAAGGCGATATTACACCTTTCCAGGCATTGATGACCTCCTTATCAGCAACCATTGGTACGGGAAATATTGCCGGAGTGGCCACGGCGATTGCTGCCGGCGGTCCGGGCGCGATATTCTGGATGTGGGTTACCGGTGCATTTGGCGGTGCGGTTAAATTTGCAGAGGCTGTTCTCGCTGTTAAGTACAGGATAACCAATGAAAATGGAGAGCAGTCCGGTGGACCCATGTATTATATTAAGATTGGGATGGCTGAAAAATTTGGCGGTAACTGGGCATGGCTTGGCTGGACATTTGCCTTTTTCGGATTTGTGGCTTCCTTTGGTATCGGTAATATGGTTCAATCTAACTCGGTTGCATCTGCCCTTCAAAGTAGTTTAAACGTTCCAGTGTGGGTTACCGGTATCGTCATTGCCGTGGCCGTGGGTGCAGTTATAATCGGCGGGATAAAAAGCATTGCAGGGGTTACCTCCAAGGTAGTACCCCTCATGGCTGCTTTTTATGTAGCCGGTAGTCTGGTGGTTCTGGTGCTCAAGGCTTCTCTGATCCCCGAGGCCTTTGGAATGATTTTTTCCAATGCCTTTTCCGGTGCAGCAGTTGGCGGCGGATTTCTGGGAACCGTTGTTCGATTTGGTGTGGCAAGGGGCGTATTCTCCAATGAAGCAGGTCTTGGTTCAGCTCCCATAGCCCATGCAGCATCTAAAATTAAAGACCCCATTACCCAGGGAATCATAGCTTCTTTGGGATCCTTTATCGATACACTGATTGTTTGCACAATGACTGCCCTGGTAATTCTTGTCTCCGGTCTTGTCACCATTGGCTCGGACGGCTTGATGAGTATTTCCGAAGGACTTACCGGAGCCGCCCTGACATCCAACGCCTACGCAACTGCTTTACCGGGTGTGGGGCAATATATTGTGACCTTCGGCCTGATCTTTTTTGCTTTTTCCACCATTTTAGGCTGGTTCTACTACGGATCAAAATGTCTGGAGTATATCGCAGGAGTCAAGGCTGTGTCATATTACAAATGGGTGTGGATGGTATTGGTATTTGTAGGCGCAACCATTCCCCTGGATTTCGTATGGAATATTTCCGATGCCTTTAACGGGCTCATGGCCGTTCCCAACTTGATCGCCCTGCTTGCATTGAGTCCGCTGGTTTTTTCTATGCTTAAGGCATATGAAGCAAAGGATAAAAACTAAAAAATAAAGCTGAAAAAAATAAGGTAAGAAACCAAAAGCTGGTAAACAATTGTAAAATTGTTTACCAGCTTTTTTTGGGCCTAGTGTAAAATATGTGATAGGATATCCCATCATATTTGTCATGGCATTTCCAAAATAATAAATGGAGAAAAATATACCTGTGTTAATGGGCACCAAAGATGAAACCCGGAGAATTTGGGCTATAAACAGAGCCGCAATGGAATCCAATCCCTTGAGGCGAACATTAACCAACCAAAAAATCAGGAAAAAGTTTTCCTGGTTTGATTTTTATATCAGGGGATTTGAAATTCTTATCCGGTTTTCTCCTTTTTACCAAAGGGGAATAAAGAATGCCAGCCATCCGGTTGTTAATCATATCGATCTGTTTTTTGACTCCCTGCCGCTCGAATTTGACGGGTATTCAATTCTTCACATGACAGACCTGCATCTGGATTTTATCCCGGAAATCACCCGCCGGATCTGTGAACAGATTAAATTTATTAAGACAGACCTTTGTGTGATGACCGGTGACTATAGCAACCTGACAGAGGGAAATAGTTATAAAAATATCCTGGCGCCCATGCAAGAAATCCTATCCGTTGTTCAGCCCCGGGATGGAATCTTTGCGACCCTGGGGAATCATGATACCTATAAAATGGTCCCACCCTTTGAAAAGATGGGAATTACCATGCTGATCAACGAAACCTGTGACATCACACGGGGCAGCAGTAAAATTTCCATCACCGGTCTTGATGATCCCCATTATTTTTATACAAAAGAAGCAAAAAAAGCCATGGAAGTCCCCGGTCCGGGATTCAAAATAGCCCTTGTCCACACCCCGGCTCTCTATGATGAAGCCCAGCAAAACGGGTATGACCTGTACCTTGCAGGACACACCCACGGCGGCCAGATTTGTCTGCCCGGGGGCATCCCTTTAATCCTCCACCTGGATCGGGGGCGAAAATATTACCGGGGAAAATGGAAGTACAGGGATATGACAGGCTATACCGGCCAGGGGGTGGGGGCGGTGGGGATTCCCCTTCGATATAATACCCA
>CAXHYW010000841.1:0-2260 GCA_964021475.1 uncultured Desulfobacteraceae bacterium
GGTGATTGCCAAAAAGATTGCTGGGTTTGAAAACATGGAGAAGGAGGAATCTGATAATGCCATGATTGCCGGAATTCTCCACGATTTGGGCCGTCTGCTTTTGGCAGAAAATTTTCCCGATGAATACCAGGAAGTCATGGATAGTGTTAAAAATGATAAGAAGCGTATCCATGAGGCAGAACTGGATATTTTGGGGGTGACCCATGCCCAGGTCGGAGCTTATCTGTTGGGGTTGTGGGGGTTGCCCGATAATATTCTGGAGGGGGTGGCCTTCCACCACAGCCCATCCGTTGTTATGGGAAAAAAACTTGATATCTGCGGTCTGGTCCATGTGGCGAATCTCATGGAGCACCATGAACGGATGTTTCCCAAAGGATGGCAGCACTTGAGGGGGGTGGATGTCCATTACCTCGATAAATATGGTCTAACCAAGAGAGTTGCCTTGTGGCGGGATAATCTGCAAAACAAATGAAATTAATAACCATCATTGAAACCTGTGCAGAGCCCATTGTGGTATATGATAAACAAGGGCTGACAACCTATGTTAACCCTGCCTTTGAAAGGGTGTTTGGATGGAAGGGTCGGGAACTTTTTGGTAAACGGATCGACTTTGTTCCCAAAGATCAGGCTGCGCTTACCCAAAAAGCGATCGTAAGGGTTCTTGAGGGGCATACCGTCTCCGGGATGGAAACCCAAAGAAAAAGGAAAAATGGGGAGGTGATTCATGTCCGGTTGAGTGCCGCTCCCTTAAAGGATGAGGAAGATAATTTCGATGGAATGGTCGTCACCATCCAGAATATCACGGAGTTGTTCCTTTCCCGGCAGGAGGCCCTGGCAGCAAACACCGCCAAAGCACAGTTTCTTTCAAATGTCAGCCACGAGGTTAGAACTCCCATGAACCATGTTATGGGAATGATCGAACTGCTGCTCAATACCCGGTTGGATGATGAACAGCAGGGGTTTGTGGATATTTTGCAGAAAAGCGCTGATTCCCTCATGGGGGTGCTCACTGATGTGTTGGATTATTCCAGGATTGAGGCTGGGAAGGTGGACTGTGAATGTATCGGGTTTGATTTAAGAACTCTGGTTGAAAAGATAGAAACCCTTATGGCACCTAAATGTTTGGAAAAAGGACTGAGGTTTTGTCTTTTTGTCCATCAATTTGTTCCCTCTTTGCTCATGGGGGATCCCGGTCGTCTGCGCCAGGTATTGAACAATATTTGTTTCAATGCCATTAAATTTACACAGACGGGTGAGGTCACCCTTAGGATTGTGCTTGAAAAGGAGGATGATACCATGGCGACCATCCGGTTTGAAATTATGGATACGGGAATCGGCATTGCCCCTGATCAGACCCGGGCGATATTTGATTCATTTTCCCAGGCAGATGGCTCTGCCACCCGGAAATACGGGGGAACCGGTCTCGGGCTCAGTATTTCAAATAAATTGGTTCAGATGATGGGCGGTTCCATTCAGGTGGATAGTGTTTTGGGCAAAGGGTCGCGCTTTTTTTTCATCCTGTCCTTTGAAAAACAGGCCCATGGGGTCCAAAGGGAGATGGTGGCTCCCCTCTCTTTTCGTGACAAGAAAATTTTGGTGGTGGATGAAAATATCACGGATCGGCGGATGCTTAAATCCTTTATCCTGGATTGGGGGTGTTTGTATGATGAGGCAAGTACCCAGGAAGCCGCCCTGGAAAAATTGATGGTCACCAAATCTCACGAATTTCCCTTTGACATTGTTTTGTTGAATATGGATCTGCCGGGAATGGGTGGTGAATTTTTGGTTAAAAAAATCAAAACCCTTTCCGGGGCAGGGGATTTGCTAATTGTTATACTGGCTTCTGTCGGGAAAAAGGGGGATGTGGAACGGCTTAAAAAAATCGGGGTACACGGCTATCTTCCCAAGCCGATTAAACCCCAGGAACTCTATGATTGTATTGCCACCGGATTTGCTGTTAAAAATTTGGGGCAAGATGAGATGATCACCCGCCATGTTCTGAGGGAAAATAAAAAACAGCATGTGAAAATTCTTTTGGTAGAGCCAGGACGGGTCAACCGGAAAATTGTTCTCAAAATTTGTGGGAAATCAGGCTATCGAATAAAGGCCAAAACTGAAACAAACCTGGCAATGGAAGCCTTTAAAACGGGACGATACAATTTGATTCTTCTGGATATGGATGCACCCGATAGGCAGAAACTTATCCACGCCATCCGG
Source organism: uncultured Desulfobacteraceae bacterium (assembly GCA_964021475.1). Lineage (GTDB taxonomy): Bacteria > Desulfobacterota > Desulfobacteria > Desulfobacterales > Desulfobacteraceae > NBML01. The sequence goes on from CAXHYW010000841.1 coordinate 2,218, forward strand.
CAGTATGAAAGACAAGGAAACAAAAGAGCGGTGTCCATTATCG
>CAXHYW010000842.1:0-2260 GCA_964021475.1 uncultured Desulfobacteraceae bacterium
TTCAGCTCCTTTATGGGCTTCATGGTGGATAAAATCATAGTGGATAAAAGGAACCTAGGCGGGTTTCATCCGCGTTGTCGCTATCCTTGCGGGTTTACTTCTGTCTTATCTTCTTTTTTTATGGGAAGTTTTATGAGGAAACAAGAGCCCTGGTCAGGATTGGAAGCCACCTCAATGAGTCCATTGTGATTTTCAGTAATGATAAAATAGGAAACAGCAAGCCCCAGTCCTGTTCCATCCCCCACATTTTTTGTGGTGAAAAATGGTTCAAACACCCTTCTCCTCGTATCTGCACCCATGCCCGGTCCATTGTCCCTGATTTGGATGCAAATCATCCCTGCCTCCTGAAATATTTTTAAATCAAAGCAAGGCGAATCTAGCATCTCCCGGCTCATCATGGCCTGGGTACCATTGGACAAAATATTAAAGAAAACCTGCTGAAGTTCGCTGGCTTTACACAAGATCCGGGGCAACCCTAAAGCATATTCTTTTTTAATCTGAATTTTTTTAAAATCAAATTTTTTTTTCAGATTATAATCGCTGGCAGCAAGTTCCAGGGTCTGATCCAGCAAAAGGCCGACATCCTCCGGTAAGAATCCAGAGGAACTTTTCCGGGAAAAAGAAAGCATGTTCGAAACAATGGCAGCCGCTCGTTTGCCTGCATCCAGGACGGAATCAATCATTTTATAAATATCGCGCTTGACCATATAGGTTTCAAGATCATCAAGGCTGATTCCGATCTCCTGGGCAGCTTTGATATTGGCAGGCAACATTTTTTTGAGCCGATTCTGGATCACCTGGGAATTTTGCAGAATACCGGCCAGGGGGTTGTTGATTTCATGGGCCATGCCTGCAGCCAATCCACCAAGGGATACCATTTTTTCAGATTGGATCATCATTTCTTCAAGCTTGGATCTTTCATCTTCTTGTTTTTTAAGGCTCAGGGCTTCATTCAGTGCAACCGCCAGCATCTCAGCCGATTCAATATCTTCTGCATCATATCCGTTTTCCTTTCCGGCAAAGGCCACGATTCCCTTCACCTTGGCCCCTATTTTTATGGGCACCCCTAGAAAAGAATCCAGGGGCAAATGGTTTTCCGGCATATCCATAAAGTCCGGATGGGAGGCGGGATCATTGGAGACCATAGAAACATTTCCGGAAATTACCCGGGACAAAATTCCGTAAGTTCGTTTCCCATTATGCCAGAGATTCTTATCCTTGTTCTCCTGGTCACCGTCTGACCTGGCCCCGGGGGAGACCGCCAGAATATCCATGTGATCCGGATCGTCCGGGGAAAGCTCACCGATCAGACAATACTGGCTTGGAATAATGGAAAGGGCAATGGGAATAAACAATTCGGCAATTTCTCTATAGGTATGGGCCAGCATGGACTTTTGAAAAAATGTATTGACAGATGAGATCGCATAACTTTGATGAAGGATTCTCCGTTCATTTACTTCCTTTTGCGCAATTTCATCCTCAAGATTTTTATTAGTCAAGGCAAGGTCATTAATTTTGTCTTTGATCGCATCCCGCATGGATGCAAAATTTCGGGAAAGTTCGCCCACTTCTCCAATCCCGTTTTGTTCGAATTTTTTTTCAAGGTTTCCGGCCGCAATTTCTGATGCTGCCTGGGCAAGCTTGGTCACCGGTGTCATCAATTGATTAATCAAAAAAATTAGAACAATTGCCAGCCCAAAAGTAACCGTAAAGGTAAAATAGAGCATCTGGGATCGAAATCCGTCCAATTTTTTTTCGATGAGGCTGGTGGAATAAACCACCTTCATCTTCCCAAGTTTCAGCCCTTTGTGGTAAATGGAAAAAATCTTTTGAATCTCCATCCCCTGGGTTTCAAATTTCCGCTCAAGAAGGAGGTCAAGGTCAATGTCCGCCTCCTGAACCAGAATACTTTTCATATTCGGATCATCAAAAAAGGTTTCCAGATTAATTTTCAGGGTTTCTTTATCCACATTATAAAGAGGCCTAGCATTAACAAGCCGCATCATGTAAGCGGCTTTATCAATTTTTTCACGCAGACTCTGAAGTTCAAGGGTTCGGATTTGTTCAGTGATATAGAAACACAAGAACAGATTGATGATACTGCATGCAAAGACGACAACTGCTATAATTCTTGCTCTCAGGCCCATTTAAAATTTCCCATTCCTTGATTTCCACTTTGGGGAGTATCATTTCATAAAATTCATGAATCGGCAAGTGCAGTATCATTCATGGCGACTTTTCGTACAAGCTTTCGATAATC
>CAXHYW010000843.1:0-2252 GCA_964021475.1 uncultured Desulfobacteraceae bacterium
AATTTGATAGGTTTCAAAGGAACCCCCCTATGGATATAAAATCATCCCCCTGCCCCTTTTGTGAAATGGATCCAAGCGCTATGGTTGCCAGACACAAGCATGTCTTTGCCATTCTGGACACAAGCCCGGTCAGTGACAACCATCTGCTGATCATTCCTTTCCGACATTGTGAAACCTATTTCGATCTGACGGCAGAAGAACGCTGTGATGCCCATGCATTGATCCAAGAATTAAGATTAGAAATTTTAAAGAAAGACCCTTTGGTGGAGGGATTCAATATGGGTGTCAACTGTGGGGAAAGCGCAGGCCAGACCGTTTTTCACACCCATATCCACCTGATTCCCCGAAAGAAAAATGATACCCCCCATCCCCGGGGCGGGGTCAGGGGGGTGATTCCTGACCGGATGAATTATTGAGTTAACCGTTCCAATTCAGACCCGGGACCCCATGGCTTTACCTTATCCGAATCGGCCGGTAATATAATCTTCCGTCAGTTGATGCAGGGGATTAAGAAAAATCTGGTCCGTGGGCCCCACTTCTATAAGATCACCTAAGTGAAAATAGCCGGTTCGCTGGGATACTCTGGATGCCTGCTGCATGGAGTGGGTCACAATGGCAATGGAATAATCTTGTTTTAATTCATCGATCAGATCCTCAATAATGGCAGTTGCGATGGGGTCCAGCGCCGAACAGGGCTCGTCCATCAAAATTACTTCCGGGTTCACGGCAATGGTTCTGGCAATGCATAACCGCTGCTGCTGTCCGCCGGAAAGACCTGTCCCCGGCTGACCAAGGCGATCTTTTACCTCTTTCCAAAGGCCTGCCCGTTTAAGGGATTGTTCCACCAATTCATCGGTCTCGTCCCGATTCTGGACAATCCCGTGGATTTTCGGGCCGTAGGCAATATTATCGTAGATGGACTTGGGAAAAGGGTTTGGTTTTTGAAATACCATTCCCACCTGGGCCCTAAGGGGCACCACATCCACATCCTTGTCATAAATATTTTTATTATCGCTATTTCCATTATCAATGGTGATCTGCCCGGTTACCTTGCACCCGTCAATGGTATCATTCATGCGATTCAGGCACCGCAAAAAAGTGGATTTCCCACAACCGGAAGGACCGATCAAGGCGATCACTTCATTGCGGCCAATATCCAGGCTGATATTGTTAATGGCTTTTTTGTCACCGTGGTTATAATAGACATCCACATTCCGACAGCTCATCCGGGGATTCTCCACCCGAAACTCTCCAACAGTGGATCTTTCTTTTCTGGGTACCAGTTTTTTTCTCATTTTCTTGCAGGAACGGGTGCCGCCCCATTGCCTCCCTTGTCCATAATTTGCATATGTATAGTTTGCATATTTTTTGCGTTTATTAATTGCATAAGGAAATTCGTATCCATTTTTTTAAAAGCAAAACAAGACCCTGGCGGGACAGGCAATACTGCCTGCCCAGCCAGAGCAGTTTTTATAAGTCTGACAACAACATTGGTTTCAACGTTTTAACATTTTCATGGAACAATTTTCTTTCAGCCTCTGGCATGGGAATCAAGCCCTTGTCTGTCAGATATCCTTCATCTCCCCAGGCTTTTTCACTGGTAAACTCAGCAAGAAACTCTTTCATTCCGGGAATGGTCTGAACATGGGCTTTTTTTACATAGAAGAAAAGGGGCCTGGAAACAGGATAGCTTCCGTCGGCAATGGCCTCAAATTTTGGCTGAACGCCATCCACAAAAGAACCCTGAAGCTTGTCTGCATTCTGGTCAAGAAAAGAGAAGCCAAAGATACCCAGCGCATTTTTGTTGGCCGAAAGTTTCTGGACAATCAGGTTGTCATTTTCACCGGCCTCAATATAGGCACCGTCTTCACGAATGGTATGGCAAAGGGCTTTATAGGCATTTTTGTCCGTTTTCTTAAGGGCTTTGATCCAAGTTATCTTTTTTGCACCGCCTTCCATGGCCAGTTCCACGAAGGCATCCCGTGTTCCGGAAGTGGGAGGGGGTCCCAGAACCTCAATCTTGATATTGGGCAGGCTTGGATTCACGTCTTTCCATGTTTTGTAAGGGTTGGGAACCAGTTTACCTGCCGCATCACTACCCGGGAAATCTGTGGCCGGAACATCCTTTGCCAGGGCCAGGAACAGATCTTTCAGGGTCAAGTGAAAGGAGGGAGCGCTCCTGGAATTGGCAATGACAATGCCGTCATAACCGATTTTCACTTCAACAATCTCTTTCACCCCATTTTTCATGG
>CAXHYW010000844.1:0-2242 GCA_964021475.1 uncultured Desulfobacteraceae bacterium
TTACAATCCCGGCAATCACCCCATACCGGTCATCGGTTAAAACAATCTCAAAATCGTCCTGGAACAGATCATAAATCCGGCTGCGGCAGGCTGCCGCCTGGACCAATACATCGGCTTCTTTTTCCAGGGGCAGCCCCGCAATCTTCTCTTTGATGATCTTGTCATCCTCAAGAATCTTGATGGCTTTCCAGCGAATCAGAACATCCTCGTCCTCTATTTTTGCGGCCTTAAGTGCGGATTCAATCTTTGAAATGCATTCTTCGATATCTTTGCTATACCGGATGGTTCTAAACTTTTTTTTCTCATGAAAGGCGTTCACTTCCCGGATAGCCGCCTCAATCAGGATATCGGTTCCCCTGTTTTTATTGCCCACGGTAAAGACAACGGGCAGACCCAGCAAAGCAGATAATTTTTTTTCATCAATCTGGATGCCCTTGGCTTCTGCCATGTCTTCCATATTCAATACAAAAAGGGCTGGCCGTCCCAGTTCCCGAATCTGGAGCGCCAGAAAAAGGCTCCTTTCAAGATTGGAAGCATCAATGATATTGATGACAATATCCGGATCCTCATCAATAATAAAATCCCGGGCCGTGATTTCCTCTATGGAAAAGGGGGTCAGACTATAAGTTCCCGGAAGATCTACCACCCGAAGGTCATACTCCCCATGACGCAGATGCCCTTCTTTCTTTTCAACCGTTACGCCGGGCCAGTTGCCGACTTTCTGCCGGGCACCGGTCAGGTTATTGAACATGGTGGTTTTACCACAGTTGGGATTACCCGCCAGGGCGATGGTTAGATTCTGTTTCATTTTCATCTTTTTATAGAAGTCACATTTTCGACCAGAATATTGGCCGCTTCTTCAACACGAAGGGAGATATGATATCCCTTGACAACCAGCTCAAGGGGATCTCTCAAGGGTGCATATTTTTCCACATAGATAGTGGTTCCCCGGTTGATTCCCATTTCAAGAAGCCTACGCCGCACCTGAGTGGCTCCGGACACCCGGACAATGGTTCCCTCCTGACCGGCCTTCATCTGGCTTAGATCCATGGATTGTGTATCCGCACACTCTTTTCCAGTGGCACCCTGGGTTTGCCGAAGATCCTGGGACTGAACCCATATTTTTTGTGCCATCCCGGTTCCAATCACCAGCCGGTTCTCCCCGACAGCAATCACCACCTGCCCCCCGAACCCATTGGAAACAACCTCCACAAGATCTCCTATTTTCAAGCCCATGGAGGAGATCCGCAACTGCATATTCTTACCGGCTTCCAATTCCTTGACAATAACCTTCTCACCCGGTTTTGCCTTGTACAGGGGAACCCGTTTTTTTCGATTGGCCATGCACTGGGAACACAGTCCGTATATCTCCATCTTGTGCTGGAGCATATAGAACCCATAGGCCTCGGCCACCTTTTGCTGAAGCATTTCCAGGGCTTCATCCTTAAATTCCAAATTAGTACTGCATTTGGCACAAACCATATGGTCATGGTGAACACCGAGATGCCGGTGTTCATACAAAACATCTTCCCCGGAATCAAAGTCCACCCGGCTTGCAAAGCCAAATCGGCACAAATGTTCCATGCTGGAGATCACAAACCCCTCATCCAGCTGAATGCCATCCGCCTTCAGCTGACGGGAAATATCTAATTTTGTCACATGATGCTCCAGCTTCAAAAAGGCCTCAAGAACTTGAAACCTTTCATCAAACCTATCAACACCCTGTTGTTGAAAAAGCCGCCTAAACTGCTTTTTCTCCTGCTCATGTCTATTGATCATGTCTATTGCTCATTTAATATACCCCATAAATTAACGCTCTAAGGTATTATAGGTACCGGCGTATGTCAAGGAATGCCATTCCCCAAAAAAATTCTCGGTCACCAGTCATTAAAAATTAGAAGTATTTAAAAATGATTGAACAAAGACAGCCAAAACCCGTTCCGTCCAGATCACTTTGCACGCTCTGGACCTGGATCTGTTTTACAACTTCTAAATTCGCTTCACTAAACAGCAAAAACTGCGGGCAAGTATGTCCTCAAACAGTTTGCTGTTTCACGTTACGCTTCATTAAGAATTTGTAAAAACAGACCCAGCATCCGCCGCTTTGCAAGGCAACCTGACCTCCACTGGATCTTGCGGTTAGTCCATAAGCGTTATAAATTTTTCTGAATACACGGGATAATGCACTTCAAAAATAGATCGGAAGAGCACACGTCTGAACTCCAGTCACTCCGGAGAATCT
>CAXHYW010000845.1:0-2233 GCA_964021475.1 uncultured Desulfobacteraceae bacterium
GAGATTCTCCGGAGTGACTGGAGTTCAGACGTGTGCTCTTCCGATCTCGATGTCCCCAACTTAATGTTCCGGGATATGAGATCGTTACCCTCTATGTCCAGGAATTTTTCCAGGGCAAGGGGATTGGAACAAGCTTACTTTCCGCAGCCATCAAAGAATACGGTAAAAATCTGTGGCTGACCACCTGGGTTAAAAATGAACCCGGTATTAGGTTTTACAAAAAGAGCGGATTTCATGAAGCAGGCATTGCTTTTTTTGATCTTGAAGGGGAAAAACATGAAAATTTCATCCTGGCAAAGAACGCGTAAGCAGAACCCCAGGAAAATGATGGACCTCATCCTTAATATTTTTACCCGTATTTTTGATTTTATCAGGCAATTCTGGGCAAGGGAAAGCACCCACAAAACCGTATCCGGATTGCTGGTGCTGACCTTTCTTTTGGCACTTGCCGTCATTGAACTGAATCGCCTGGGGTTGCTGCCAGACCCCCTGGGAGAGACTCTTCCCAAAAGCCATTACATGGCCATTAACCTGGCCTTTACCCTGGTGTTGGTACTCGAGGTATTGGGAATGATCTTCATCCTGCCAGGTTCCCTGTCCCGGGCCCTGGGCAAACAATTTGAAATCCTTGCCCTTATTTTTTTAAGAAATGCATTCAAAGAATTGGCTGTCCTGCCAGAACCCATTTCCCTGAGCCACCACCATGAAGTTCTCTGGCACATCCTCTCCTATGGGTTTGGCGCCGTTGCCATTTTTGCCTTGTTGGGAATTTATGCGGTTCTGCTCAAAAAATTAGATGAGACGTTGAGCCCGGGTCCTTCCCTGGATCGATTCATTGCCGCCAAAAAAACCGTGGCTCTGACCATACTGGTGATTTTTTGCGGAATGGGTCTTTATAATGGTCAGCTCTTTCTTTCCGGGAAACCGGTGTTCCATTTTTTCCAATACTTTTACACCGTGCTGATTTTTTCCGATATTCTGCTGGTACTCATAGCCCAGGCATTTTTGCCGGAATTTCCCGCAGTGTTCAGAAACTCCGGATATGCCCTGGCAACCTTATTGATCCGGCTTTCCCTGACGGCTCCGGCTTATTATAATGTACTGATTGGTCTTTCTGCCGTGGTATTGGCCGTTTTACTCACCCTGGTGTACAATCAATTTTATACCCATAAAAACCTGAAGATAAAAAGGTAAGCCCATATGTTTAGAAAGAAAACACCCTCCTGGAAAAAAAATACCGTATCCACAGATGCGGTATTAAGGAAAATAGAGCCTGGCATGCACATTTTTATCGGCACTGGCACAGCCGAGCCTAGAACCCTGGTAAATTCACTAATGACCGCTGATGGGTATCAGTTGGACGATCTGACCCTGATTCAGTTGCTCAGTTTTGGGGATGCCATTTCAGTTAAAGCCCTTGAATCCAAACGCTACCGCCTCAGAACGTTTTTTTCTGGCTGGGTATCGGCCAAAGCTATTACCGCAGGCCAGGTGGATATGGTTCCCTCACGATTTTCCGCTATTCCGGCCCTGATGGAGGAAGGTCAGATCCCTATTGATGTGGCCTTCCTCCAAATTACGCCTCCCAATGAGGCGGGGTTTTGCAGTCTGGGGGTGGGGGTGGATGTGGCAAGGCGTGCCATGGCCCATGCCGACTTGGTTGTGGGAGAGATCAATGAGGAGATTCCCTTTACCCTGGGGGACACCTTTGTGGACATCAATGATTTTGATCTGCTGGTGGAAGCCAAGGTGCCGCCCTTTTATTTTCCCCGGTACCCGGTGGCGCCGATCTTTGAACAAATCGCAGAAAATATTGCTTCGGTCATTGAGGACGGATCCTGTCTGGGCTTTACCTTTGGGCCCATTTTTGAAGCCCTGTCCAAATGCCTGTCCCGGAAACGAAACCTGGGCATTCACACCCCCTTTTTTACCGATGCCCTCATGGAATTGGTGAAAAGCGGAGCGGTTACCAACCGCCAGAAGGGGATGTTTCGGGGACGATCTTTAACTGCCTACGCCCTGGGCAGCAAGGAACTTATGCAATGGCTGGATAAAAACCCCATGGTGGAATTCCAGAGCATTGATAAGGTGTTCAACCCCATGGAAATCGGGCGGAACAGACGATTTGTTATGATTCTTCCTGTCCGCCGGGTGGATTTGTCCGGACGGGTGGCCCTGCACAACAGTTCCGCCAATGTCTCGGCAGGGCCGGGTCAGATTGCCGATTTTCTCA
>CAXHYW010000846.1:0-2232 GCA_964021475.1 uncultured Desulfobacteraceae bacterium
GGTTAGGTGCGGTGGGTCCCTGTGACGGGGCCATGTTTTTGCTGGGGGACCAGCCCCTGGTGGACAGCGCTATTCTTTTGAAATTGATCCAGGCCTTTTCCGGCAGCGGTATTGTGATGCCCACCTTCCAGGGCCGCCAGGGCAACCCCGTGATTTTTGGTGCCGATTTTTTTTCTCAATTGCAGCAATTGAAAGGTGATCGGGGCGGCCGGGTGCTGTTTGAGGCCCATGGGGAGAAGATCACAAGGGTGCCCGTTGAAACGGATGGCGTCTGTTTTGACCTGGACACCCCGGAAGATTATAGCTGGCTTTGTCAACAAAAGGAAAGATAGACAAGAGGAAAGTTAGACAGAATGAAAGCATTACTCATAATCGACATGCAGGTGGGATCTTTTTCCGAGAAAACACCCAGACACGATGCAAATGGGGTTGTTCAGCGAATAAATTCCTTGTCAAATCAGTTTAGAAACCAGGGTAACATTGTTATATTTGTCCAACACGATGGCACAAGGGAAAATTTTTTACACCATGGTACGGCTGATTGGCAGATTCTGCCTGCCCTGGATCAGGCTGAAAATGACATCTATATCGAAAAAACAGCCAATGATTCCTTTTACAGAACCGATTTGGAAAAAATACTCAGGGCAAACCAGATTACCCACTTGGTTATTACCGGTTGCGCAACGGATTTTTGTGTGAACTCAACCGTGCAGACGGCATTGGTCAAGGATTTCAATATAACCATTGTCAAAGAGTGTCATACCACAGCCGATCGTCCAAATTTCAAAGCCAAGGATCTGATTGATTTCCACAATTGGTTATGGGAAAATTTAACGCCGACAAAAGGAAGGATTCAGTTAACCTCATTTCGTGATATTATTCAGTGAAATCATTTAGTGAAGATTGATGGGTAACACCGTTATCTTTGGAAGAGGCCCTGAAAATTTTTTGCCGGGGGGGAATTTTTTTGATCATCGGCGGGCTGACCCTGGCAGGGTCTTTCCAAAATAAAAGAAAGACGGATGCCAGGGCCAGTCAGGTTAAGGCGTCATGGCTTCCATGGCCTTTTTCATCTGCCGGGCGGCTTGTTTGAGTCGCTCTTCGTTTTCCACCAGGGCCAGGCGAAGATAGCCTTCCCCTTCATCGCTGAATCCGGTTCCAGGGGCCACGGCCACATTGGCCCTGTTCATCATCTCGATGGCAAACTGCATGGCTCCCATTTTGTCAAATGGGGCGGGGATTTTGGCCCAGACAAACATGCCGGCCTTGGGTTTTGTAATCTCCCAGCCCATACGTTCAAGGCTTGCGCACAGGACATCCCTGCGGGTTTCATAGATTTTGCATAATTCGGTAATGGTATCGTCGCAATCCCTCAGGGCGATGATACCCGCCACCTGGATGGCGGAAAAAATACCATAGTCAAAATATCCTTTTATTTTGCCCAGAGCCTGAACCATTTGCTCATTGCCCACACAATATCCGATTCGCCATCCTGCCATGTTATAGGATTTGGAAAATGATCCGAATTCGACCCCCACATCCTTGGCCCCGGGAGCTTCCAGAAAGCTGGGCGCCTTGTATCCGTCAAAGCAGATTTTGGAATAGGCAAAATCATTGATGACCATGAATTTAAATCGTTTGGCAAGCTTCACCACTTCCTTGAAAAAATTTAAGTCCGTGACCACCCCGGTGGGATTGTGGGGATAATTGAGCAGCAACACCTTGGGTTTGGGATAACAGGATTCACAGACATTGATGATCCGGTCCAGAAAACTTTTTTCCGGGGCAATGGGAATTTTCATGACCGTGGCACCGGCAATCACCGCAGCATAAATATGGACGGGGAAGGCAGGGGCTGGCACTAGAACCGAATCTCCCGGCCCCATGATGGCCAGGCAAAGATGGGAGATGCCCTCCTTGGACCCGATGGTGAAATAGGTTTCTTTTTCCGCATCCAGATCAATACCATAATGGCGGTTGTAATACTTTGCGATTTCAAGTTTTAAATGGGGCATGCCCGAGCTTTCGGGATACCTACTGGCCTTGGGGTCCTGGGCCACTTCCACCAGTTTTTCTATAACAGCCGCCGGGGTCGGGTCCATGGGATTTCCCATACCAAGATCAATGACATCATCCCCGTTTCTCCATTTTCATTTTATTGATCATGCCAAATAGATAGGGGGGTAATTGTTCCATGCGGGTGGCAAACCGAACGATATTGTTTTCTTCCAA
>CAXHYW010000847.1:0-2231 GCA_964021475.1 uncultured Desulfobacteraceae bacterium
AAAAAAATAATGGACAAAAAAAAGAACCATGTCAAAGAAGTTCAGGCAAAATACTGGCTCACCGATTGTCCGGTCTGCCGCATCAACCTTTCAGGAAACCTGGATAGCGCGAATGCTTTGGAAAATATCCAGGTCTTTCACCCCGTCACTCTAATCCATAATGCCTTAAAAAAGGCCGGTAAATAACCATGGAAATATCCCTTGAACAAGGACGGGGAACCGTCAATTTTACCCTTTCCAGGGAAAAAATTCTGGCGGTGGTCCAGGGTAAAAAAATCCCGAAACTTTCCCATGAAAAAATTTTGGATATCATCGACAAAGGCATCCAATCTTGGGTGCCCAAAGATATCGGCAGCAAAACCTGTGCCGTGATCATTCCCGACGATACCAGGCTTTGGGCCCGGGGAGACCTGTTTGTACCCCGGATTATCAAGACCCTGTCCAACATGGGGCTTGCCTTTGACAGAATAAAAATCATCATCGCCCTTGGCACCCATAAAGATATATCGCCAAAGAATTTTGCCTCTCTGGCCGGAACCTATTGCACCGAGCACGTCACCATTTTAAATTCCGCAGGTCTCGACAAAGACCGCTTGGTAAATATCGGCACCACCTATAAAGGCACCCCCCTGTTTGTGACCAAAGAGGCCTGGGAGGCCGATCACATCATCATATTCGGCGGGATTCTCCATCACATGCTGGCAGGATTTGGAGGGGGGCGAAAATATATTCTGCCCGGTGTTGCAGGCGAAGCCTCCATACGTCATAACCACAGCCTTGCCATCCGCAAAGATGGCTCCCCCCATCCCCTGGTTCGCCAGGCAAAACTCTGGGGCAATCCGGTCAATGAAGACCTCATGGACGGGGCCAATCTTTTTTTAAAGGATAAAACCGCCTGCTATGTGGCCCTTGCCGCCAACGGAACCGGAGAACTTTTTTACGCCGCCGTGGGGGATGTCCATGACACATTTATGGAGGGGTGCCGAAAACTCAACCATGCCTGTTGTGTACAAGTACCCAAAAAGGCAGATTTTGTTTTGTTTTCAGCCGGAGGACATCTAGCCGATGGCCAGCTCTACCAAGCCACAAAAGCTCTGTTCAATGCTGTCAACCTGGTAAAGGAAGGGGGACAGATCCTGTTTGTTGCCGGTTGTGAAAAGGGAGAAGGCAATCTGAATTTTGTAGAAAAGCTCAAAACATTCAGAAAAAACCCAGAAAAGTTGGGCCAACGGCTGGTATCAGATTTTGACATGCCCTCCTATGTGGCCTTCCGGGTGATTGATCTTCTCAATCGCTTCCAGGTGACTCTTGCCTCAAAACTCGGCCGACAGCGAACCCTGGATCTCGGGTTTGGGTATGCCGATAACATGGATCACTACCTCAAAAACCTCACTGGCAAAGGATATATTATCCCCTTTGCCGAAAACATACTGCCCCAGGTCAAAAAATAATACAGCCTTCGGCCGGGTAAGAAAAACAGGAGCATCATATGGATGAAAAAATCATATCCGGTAATCTCAAATCGCTTCGAACTCAAAAGAAACTGACGCTCCAGGAGTTGGCCGAAAAAACTGGCCTGACCAAGGGATATCTGTCCAAGGTGGAACGTTCCCAAAAGGCACCTCCCTACTCCACCCTGACCAAAATCGCCGGTGCCCTAGGAATTGAAGTCACCACCATTCTCTCCAAGGATGTTCACCCCCTGAAAGAGGTTAAAATATGTCTGGGCCAGGGGGACAAACGTCCCATTATCCGGGAAACCGACCAGTTTGCCGGCTATGATTACGAAATCCTGGCTGAGGGCAAACCCGGCAAGAACATGGAACCCTTTATCATCCATGCCCCCTTTGACATCACCAAAACTTACACCCACGAAGGCGAAGAATTCATCTATGTCATGGACGGGCAATTGGAATTTTGCTATGGAGAGGATACCTATATTTTAAATCCCGGTGACAATATTTACTTTGACTCCATTGTCCCTCATGGGGGCAAAAGCTTAGGAGAGATGAAAGCAAAATTGCTGGTGGTCATCTATTTTTACAAACGAAACCGACAATAACCCCAGGGAGAAGAGATCCATGTTTTCCCCCAAATTTTTACGATGGCTTCTTTTGATTGTTGGTATCTTCATTGCCAGTGGCTGTGCCACCCTGCCAGCCAATACCAACCGCTATGAAAGCGTCGCATATACAGATACAGCTGACACTTTCCTGGGACAGGCCCGGGCC
>CAXHYW010000848.1:0-2228 GCA_964021475.1 uncultured Desulfobacteraceae bacterium
TCTACACATAGAGGCACACTCTTTCCCTACACGACGCTCTTCCGATCTAAATGAACGGATAAGAACACAAAAACACCAATAACCGGAGGGGAGCAAATGAGTGAAAATCATATCAAGGGTTTTTCATCCACATCAGGGGATGATTTCCAGCTCAATACCATTACCATGCTCAAACATGCGGCAAGTTTTTTCCCTGAAACACAAATCACTGACAGGAATCCCGATGGAACCCTGTTCCGGTATACCTATCAAGAGGCCTATGCCCGGGTAAAAAAACTTGCCAATGCTCTGGAAAATCTGGGCATCCGGCCAGGAGACCGGGTGGGGGTCATGGAATGGAATACCCATTGTTTCTATGAATTATACTTTGCCATTTCGGGTATCGGGGCCGTGCTGGTCCAGATCAACCCGAGGCTTTCCGAGAACGACAGAACCTATGTACTCAATCACAGCGGCACAAGTTTCCTCTTTGTCACCGAATTGATGCTCCTCCTCATCGAACCCCTGGTCAAAAACCTGCCCCTGATCAAAGGATTCTGCATCATCACGGACAAGGCTGTGGATCAAATACCCACTTCCCTGTCACCCGTGAAAACCTATGAAAAAATGCTGGATGAAGCCCTACCGGATCATCAATGGGACATGATTGACGAGACCTCTGCCTTTAGTGCCTGCTATACTTCCGGCACTACGGGCCGCCCCAAAGGCGTCTATTATTCCCACCGTGCCATTTATATTCATACCATGGCCGGTGCTGCAAGCCTTCAAGTTGGTCTCAAGGATGTGGTCATGCAGACGGTTCCAATGTTCCACTGCCACGGGTGGGGGATCTTTTTAATTGCCACCATGACCGGCACCAAACTAGTATTTCCCGGAATCTATACGGCGGAAACCACCCAGATCCTGGTGGACCTGATGATCTCAGAAAAGGTGACCATGACCTGCGGGGCACCTGCCATCTTCCTGCCCATGCTGGAATATATAAAAACCCTGCCCCAAAAACCTGATTTCACAGGGCTGAGGATGTTTTCCGGTGCCACGGAACCCTCCCTGGCTTTGATGAAGGGGTATTGGGACCTTGGCCATGCTGAAATTATCCATGCCTATGGTGCCACGGAATCCGCTCCCATTGTCACGGTCAATTTCAAAAAACCCATATTGGATGAACTGCCCGAAGATCAACAATGGGAATATAAAAAGAAACAGGGACTGCCCTTGGCTGGAATCGACTTCCGGGTCGTGGACGAAAAGGGAAATGATGTTCCAAGGGACGGAACCACCATTGGTGCAATTCTGGTGCGGGGGCCATGGATTACCCGCTCCTATTATAATGACGAGAGAAACCAGGATGCCTTTACCAACGGGTATTGGCGAAGTGGTGACGGCGGAACTCTGGATCAAAACGGATACCTCAAGATCAGTGACCGGTTCAAGGATCTCATCAAAAGCGGAGGAGAGTGGATTTCTACCATTGATCTGGAAAATCAGATCATGGGGCATGGGGCTGTACTGGAAGCTGCGGTGGTGGGGATCACCCATCCCAAATGGGAAGAGCGCCCCCTGGCTCTGGTCGTGTTGCGCAATGCGGTGCAAATCGACCAGATACAAAACGACCCGATGTTAAACAATCCGGTGCAAACCAGTCATGACGCTATCAGGAACGGTATTTACGACCTGCTTGCAAACAATTTTGCCAAATGGCAATTTCCCGATGAAATTTTATTTGTGGACACAATTCCCAAGACCAGTGTGGGGAAATTTTCAAAAAAGGACATACGGGCGGCCTATGGGCAGCATTATATGCGCTAAATTAAAATCAAAAGATGAGATGGAGTAACAATTATGTTTGAACTGGACAACGCCCAAAAGCAGATCCAAAAAGCCGCATGGGAATTTGCAAAGGGTGAATTTGATAAAAACCTGATACTCGAATTGGAAAAAAAGAGCACCTTCCCCGAATCCATCTGGAAAAAAGCGACACAGCTTGGCTTTATCGGGCTCCACTTTGACGAAGCCTGTTCCGGCGGCGGCATGGGCGTTCTGGAACATCTGTTGGCGGCGGAAGCATTCTGCAGGAAGGACTCTTCCTGCGGCATGGCCCTGGTGCAGTCGGGGTTTGCCAGTGAGCTCATCTTAAGGTTCGGCAACGAGGAGCAAAAAGATAGATATTTGTCCTTGGAGATCGGAAGAGCACACGTCTGAACTCCAGTCACTCCGGAGAAGCTCGT
>CAXHYW010000849.1:0-2219 GCA_964021475.1 uncultured Desulfobacteraceae bacterium
CCATGGACTTTGCGGCGCAGTCTTGACTTCATTTATTCCCATATTTTGAATCCTGAATTGGAAATATTCGCCCTAAATACTATCCCGGTCTCTGAGTAAATATTTGGGCAGGGTATTCCATGGACAGGCTTCGATAATTTGCTGTGCAGTCCACCTTGCCGTCGGATGCCTGGTAACATTAGAATGAACAACCTGCCTGGTTTCATGCCAGATAATGACGAATACGTATAAAACCTCAAAGGTTGCAGTCGGCACAGTTTTAAACGTCCAAAACAGTTTGAAACCTTTTCTGTGCCAGCGGATTACCGTTTCCGGTTTCACAACAATTAGAACGCTTTTCCAATCCTTCCAAAACCTGGATAAAAACAATCCAAAAAAATAAGTCTGTCCCCTATTGTTCTATTGCTTACTCATCCATACGTTTTAAACCTTGACAAGCGTACAGAAATGTACGATATTGCATTTATGAACGGTAAAGAGCTGCTCAGAAAAATAAAGAAATTAGCCAAAGAAAAAGGGGAAACCTTTGAGATCTTTAAGGCACACGGCAAAGGTAGCCACGGTACTTTGAAATATGGCGACAACAAAACGACTATTAAAGATCCTAAAAAAGAAATTGGCCCAGGACTTTTAAAGAAGATGCTCGACCAACTAAACATAGATAAGGACGATATATAGGAAGGTATAAATATGGAATTTATATACCCAGCGATAGTAGAAGAGGAAGAAGGTTTTTTCACGGTATCATTCAGAGACCTTCCACATGCACTTACCGATGGCACAACATACGAAGAAGCCGTTGAAGAAGCCGTTGATTGTCTCGGTGAGGCTTTAGCTTCATGTATTGTCGACAACGAAGAACTGCCAATTCCAAGCACAGCTACAGTTGATGAAGTATTGATAGCACCACCTGCTCTAATCGCTGCTAAAGCCGCTTTATATTTAGCGACAAAAGATGCGGGTTTAAGCAAGACAGCCCTTGCATTAAGACTTGGCGTTTCTGAAGCAGTAGGCCGACGTTTAATTAACCCTCG
This sequence comes from uncultured Desulfobacteraceae bacterium, assembly GCA_964021475.1. Classification (GTDB taxonomy): domain Bacteria; phylum Desulfobacterota; class Desulfobacteria; order Desulfobacterales; family Desulfobacteraceae; genus NBML01. The sequence goes on from CAXHYW010000849.1 coordinate 1,035, forward strand.
ATACCAATCGAAAATTGTTAATATTGAGAAGGCAATGGCTGTTGTTGGCAGGAGAATGGTTATAGGATATGCTTGATATATTTTTCCGGGAGCGTGTAGGAAATGAACAACAAAAATTTGAGAATCATATAAAAGGCAACCTGCTCGGATTTCCCTAGCGCCTCAGGTTTTCCCCTCGCCTCTTTTCAAACGATTGAATTCTGCATAACGTCCAAACACCCCACCACCGAAGTGGTGAAGGCCTTAATTAGAGATCAGAGCAAAGGATCAAAGAGCATGGCATTATGTACCTGCCCCATAGTTCCCATGCTTTTCTCGCATCGTCTACGTTCTGATTTTATGCAGCATCCTCCCATTCATACCGATGGTGAAGACCACCCAGTCGTGGGAAAGCAACCACTTTGGCGTTGTCAGGCAATTGAAAGTTGTTGACGCAGGGTAAGGTTCTCAAGCAGAAGATTTTTATCCCGTGAAATCAACAAAACACAGACAAAACACAGACAAAAACTGATAAAAACTGATAAAATTATAGTTTCCATAATGTTGGAACTATAATTAAGGGTTCCAAATTTGTCAATGATTCCAGGCAAGAGGAATAAATACGAGGGACACTACCAGTTCATCCGGATCATCAGACCAGCATTAAAGGACTCACTATTTGTAACAGAATACAGACCCGGCGATTCAACCTCATTGTTAAAAATATTATTCAGGTATAATGACAGGTCAAAGGGAAAAACGTCTTTGACCAGCAGGTTGACATCCATGACCCAGGCGTCGTCACAGACCCTGGTTACGTCTTCCACAGGGTAATAGAGTGTTCTTTCGGAAAAATACTTTAACTCCGGCACCAGGGTAAGCTTATCGGTGATCTGCCAGATCCCCTTGATATTCCCCATGGTTTTGGGCCCTGTATCATAGGCATAATCCAGTTTCTGGTAATGTTTAACTACATTCCCCTCGTCATCAATATAGGTATAATCATTGTACAAATAGGTTTCATTGGAGCCTGAGTTATTCAAAAGGGTCAGGTTGCCCGACAGCTTAAAGTTGTCCGTCAGCTGGTGGGCAAGTTCCAGCTCGACCCCGTCAATGGTCTGGCTGTTGGGGGTTGAAAGACCGGCACCGGAATATCGATCCTCAATCACATGGTTATCAATAATGTTTCTGAAAAATGTCACAGCA
>CAXHYW010000850.1:0-2213 GCA_964021475.1 uncultured Desulfobacteraceae bacterium
TTCATCTAAAAAAGAAAGTTTTGGCAGGATAAATTTTGATTTTACCCGTATATCTTCCAGCCCCGATTCAGATACATACTCAATATCATCGGGCTCAAGAGCCACGATGGGGGACTCAAACAGGTCATCCAAAGGGATGCTCTCATCCCTTGTTGTAATCTTTTTTTCAATGACCCTTTTTTCTGGAAGTCTAACCAAAGCCTTTTTCTCGGAAAGATTCGGGGTAATGTCAATCTCTTGTGGATCAGGATCGGCAAGCACTTCGCCAAGATTGGCCCTGTTAAGCCGGCTTAGTTTTCGATTTTCCAAAAACTTGCCTACTTTAAGTCGGATATAATCGCTAAATTCCCTGAAATCATTTTTCATGGTGGTCATCAAGGAAATGATTTTCTGATAAACAAACAGGGCCAGGGCCACCAGGGAAATCCCGGTGGCCAGGATAAACCCAAGGATAATAAAAAACAAAAGAATGGTAATGCACCCGATGATATTGGTATATTTTAATAAAAAGGATGCCAGTACATTGCCAACAACGCCACCTGCAGAAATCAGGGTATTGGAAAACCCATAGCTTTCCTTAAACAGAAATAAAATGCTACCGGTACTGATCATCAGCACAAGCCCCCCTGCCAGGGTCATCCAGATAATATTGGAGGATCGCTCCTTGAAATACCAGAGGCCTGTCAATGAAAGGATAAGGGGCACCCACAGAGCACCAACGCCGAAAAGGTAGATAAAAAACCCGGCCACATGGGCTCCCACAAGACCAAATAAGTTGTGAACTACCTCAGGGATAGTGAGAAAATCAGGCCCGATGCAAGGATCACTTGCATCATAGGAGAAAAGACTGACCGCTGTCAGAATGATGGAAAACAACAGCAGCATACCGTAAATTTCTTTTTTCATACTTCGATAATGATGGGAACAATCAAAGGTTTTCGGTTAATGGCAAAAGCAAAATATTGTTTTAGCTCCCTGGCAAGTTTTTTACGAATCAGGTCAACCCTGGATTCAATCCCCGCCTCGACCTCTTCAACAATCTCAAGGATAACGCACTGGGCATCATCCACCAGATGTCCTGTGGCTGAATCGAAAACAAACCCCTTGGAAATCAATTCAGGCCCATAAAGCACCACCCCGGTTTCCTCGTCAATGATCATGGTCACCACCACAAGCCCTCCCTCGGAAAGCTCCCTTCTCTCCTTGAGAACACTTCGGCCCACATCCCCGATTCCCTTACCATCCACAAAAATCCGGCCGGTATGAACTTTTCCCTGGATTCGTCCGCCCTCTTTATCGAAAACAATCACGTTACCATCTTCAGCCACAAGGACATTTTCCCGGGGCAGCCCCTGTTTCTCAGCAATTCTGGCGTGGATAACCAGGTGGCGGTATTCCCCATGGATGGGAATAAAATACTTGGGTTTGGTCAGGTTCAGCATGAGCTTAAGCTCTTCTTGGTGGGCATGACCCGAGGCGTGGATCTGGGCGACTTTGGAATACACCACCTCGGCACCACGCCGGTAAAGCTTATTAATAATATTGGCAACGGCTTTTTCATTTCCCGGGATCTGTTTGGAGGAAAGCAGGACCGTATCCTTTTTCTTGATATTAATATGCCGATGGGTGCCGGATGCCATGCGAACCAACGCAGACATGGGTTCTCCCTGGCTTCCCGTGGTGATAATAATCACTTTGTTATCGGCACAGGAACTGATCTGTTTGATATCCCGGATCATACTGGGGGGACATTTGATATATCCAAGCTTGGTGGCAACAGAAACAATTTGTTCCATGCTCCGGCCATTAAAAATGATCTTTCGATTATTGGCCACGGCGATATCAATCACCTGCTTAATTCTGAAAACATTGGATGCAAACATGGCCACAATCACCCTGCCCGGCGCAGCTGAAATCAATTTGCCAAGATTTTTGGACACCTCCTGTTCAGACATGGTATATCCTTCCACCTCGGCATTGGTGGAATCGGACATCAACGCCAATACTCCTTTCTCTCCAAACCTGGCAAAGCTGGATATATCCGTATTTTTCATCTTGTCCGCATCGTGACTGATCCGGAAATCGCCCGTGTGCACCACCACTCCCTCGGGGGTGGTAATGGCTAGACCCACACCATCTATGGTGGAATGGCTCACCCGGATAAATTAGATCGGAAGAGCACACGTCTGAACTCCAGTCACTCCGGAGAATCT
>CAXHYW010000851.1:0-2212 GCA_964021475.1 uncultured Desulfobacteraceae bacterium
GCTTCAAGGCTGCATCCGCCAGCACCGGCATGACCGCCGCCACCAAATTGGGCCAGAAGATTGCCTATGTTTACCTGGCAGCCCTGGTTGAAAATACTGCGTCCGATACTGAGCAGAACCTGTGCCTTGTCCGGTCCCAGGTATCGGATCTTTGCACTGGCAATGGTTTCCGGAAACAGGGAATAGGTTAAAAACCGATTGCCCGATGGCGGGGTGTCAAGGGGTCTGAAATCGGTGACGGATATTTTTTCTTCAATGGTGGTGTGACGGGTTAAAAACTCACCGAATTGGGCATTTTCCTGGATAACCGCATCACAGCGATTTCTTACCTCGGAATCGGCAAGCACTTCTTCAATGGTCAGCCGGCCCAGCATGTCGACCAATTTGTTCCAATAGTCCGGGTCACCGTCCCCTCTGTTTTGGATGGTCATGGACAAGAGCAGGTAGGGGTATTTTTCCGGGAATTGGACCTGGTCTTTTGTCAGATCGGCGGAATCGATCATATCGGTTTGCTGAATCAGTTCATCAAATCGGCCGCTAAATTTGCCCTGTTTTTTATAGTGGTGAAAGATAACACCGGCAGCAGACGGGGCAATACCAAAAGCGCCTTTTACCGTGATGCTAGGCTTGTTTGAAACATGGTGGTCAAACCATAGGGAACAATTGGGGTCAAAGGGGAGGTTGGCGATGATATCCCCTTCTTGGATGATGGCTTTTTTGCTCTGGATATCACTGGGTTCAACCCAGTGGATATCAGCGGTTATATTTTCAGCTTCATGGAGAAGAACGGCGCAGACAATGCCGTCAAAATCCGGTCGTGTAACGATTCTCATATATTACCCTTTTTAGTGGATGGGGGGTTGATATAAACTTTTTTGATAAAAAGCATGATTTTTTTGTATTATTATAGCTTTTTTTTGAAAAAAGAGAACCCCTATTCTTATACGGTTGTCTGTCAAAAATGATTTAGATGGATTAAAGCGGGTCTGCTTGGGAGTTAACGAAGTTTTAAGAAATTGTCTTGACCCAGTCCGGTTGTTTATGGTTTATTTGGGCTAACTTATCGTTCCATGCTTTCCATCTTCTATCTTCTATCTTTGGTTTATTCGGACAAGTGAGGTGCAATGAAAAAGTTGAATTTGGGTTCCATTGAGAAAAAGTTTTTTAAGAGGGGAAACCCATTGAAAAAACTGCTTTCCATCTCCCTTGATTTGCTGGATGCCAAGCAGAGCGGAATCCTATACGGCACCAATGAAACCAAAATCAGGTTTCTGCCCACTAGTCTGTGGGATCGTGGGGTTATGGATAAATTGAACGGGAAGGGGGCTAGTGGTTTTGTCTTACGGCTTTTGGGGGTCTACATTGTTACCATTCGGAAACTGAGCCCCGTCCTTTTCTATAAAAGAACACTACAAGATGAGCGCCAGGATAACGATGGCATCATTTCCTATGTATTGAGAAACTCTGCAGATTATTATAAAAAAGGGATCAACATTATTATCTGTCCGGATACGAACCAGTTTATCCATGAAACAGATGATGTGGATGGATATAACTACATTCCATTTTTTATTTATGACGGAGTCAAGATTCACCAACCTGAAAATGGGATTAAGGTGGATACCCGGATCATAAAGCATTTCAAATCAAGTAATTCCATTTATATTATTTTGCCGGATTACGGTATTCTGGTTCTCAATACAGCCGATACGGGGCTGCTTGAAGTTCGCGACAACACCTTTGTAAGGGAAGATGCCTTGAGGGAACGCCTTGACCTTTTAATCAAACTGGTTGAAACCTGTTCCCTTGACTATTTGGGGCAGCTAAAGGGCAAGAAAGGGGCAGAGCTTCTCCGGCGCAAAGAGGTCCATCTTCGCAAGGCCTATCTGGATCTGGCTGAAAAAGAGAAAAATTACAGAGATCTTTATGAAAATGCCCCCATCGCATATCTTTCCATGGACCGCCATGGGAATATTTTCAGATGCAATCAGGAAGCCTGTTTTTTATCGGGATACGATAAAAACGAGCTGATCGGGAGAAATGTCCAGGGACTGTTTGCCAATAAACAAAACCCTGAGCGCAATTTTGAAGTAATCTGGCAGACCCTTGAAAAAAAGGGAGGGGTAAAAGACATGGAGCTTGATATCATCCTGAAAAACAAGGATCTTATCTGGGTCAGCCTTTCCATTGATGTCATAAAAGAGAAAGAGAA
>CAXHYW010000852.1:0-2212 GCA_964021475.1 uncultured Desulfobacteraceae bacterium
TGGGTTTTCTCAATGGTTGAAACAATTCGTGTGATATAGTCTTCCAGGCAGATGCCCCGGCATGGTGGGTGTCTGAACCTTATTGCCAGCTTTTTCCAGTTCTGCTGAAACGTTTTTCCAGCACCATCCGCCATGCCATGCCCCGTGAATCAGGATAAAATTTTTTTTCAATTCGTCCTCCCTAGGATGTTTATTTAAATACTGATACATATCAAAATGGAGTGGGGTGTCAATATCCCCAAAGGGACATTTTGGCGAGATTTCGGGTCCGGGGGGTGAAATGAAGAGAATCGGTTTATAAAAAAACTTGTGTCTTGGTTTGGAAGGGAGTAAAAGCTATGGTTTTATTAAAACTTGGGGTTAAAAATTTACAAGCAGCCTTTGAGCGAATCGTTTGAAATTTTCTGCAAGGTGTTTGTGAAACAGGTGAACTTAAACGGAGTGTGAGATGAAAATAGATGGATATCCAGTAATTTCAAAACAAGAGGTGGTCTCGTTAATACAGGATGGGGATACCGTTGCCTTTAGCGGTTTTACCGCAGCAGGAGCGGCCAAGGCGGTTCCCTGCATGTTGGCTGAGCATGCAAGACAGGAGCACGCAAAGGGGCGCAGCTTCCGGGTCCGGGTGATTACCGGGGCTTCCAGCGGGGACTATATCGACAATGATCTGGCCGAGGCCAATGCCATTTCCTGGCGGGCCCCCTACCAGGGGGGAAAAACTCTCAGGGATCAGATTAACCGCCAGGAAGTGGAATATGTGGACATGCACCTGTCCCATGTGGCCCAGACCGTGGGGGCCGGATTTTTCGGCCGTGTGGATGTGGCAGTGGTGGAAGCCACCCATATCACCCGGGACGGCAGGGTGTATCTATCCGCTTCCATCCGGGCATCTCCCACCTGGCTTGCCTGTGCTGATAAGGTGATCATTGAACTAAACCATTGCCATTCTCCCAGGTTAAGTGAACTGGCCGATATTGTTATTATGCCGCCGCCGCCCAGGCGCAGTCCCATTAATGTGCACACGCCTTTGGCTAAAATCGGGTGGCCCTATGCCCAGGTGGATCCCAAAAAGGTGGTGGGGATTGTGGAAAACAATGAGCCGGATCAGGTGGCCGCCTTCAGTCAGGAAGATGAGGCCAGTCGAAAAATTGCCGGTCATGTGATTGAATTCTTGCTTAATGAACGATCGGCTGGCCGGATTCCCCCTGAATTTTTCCCCCTCCAGGCCGGGGTGGGAAACACAGCCAATGCGGTATTGGCCGGTTTGGGACGTCATCCGGATATCCCGCCCTTTTATATGTATTCAGAGGTCTTCCAGGATTCCATGATGGACCTGATCGATTCGGGAAAACTGTTGGGTGCCTCTGCCACTTCCCTGACCATTGTGCCGGAAAAACTCAAACAGATCGGGGAGAACATGGATTTTTACAGCCGGAAAATTGTGCTGCGGCCCCAGGAAATATCCAACCATCCCGGTATTATCCGGCGCCTGGGGGTGGTGGCCATGAACACGGCCCTTGAAATGGATATCTATGGGAATGTGAATTCTTCCCATGTGATGGGTACCCATGTGATGAACGGGGTGGGGGGTAGTGGTGAGTTTGCCCGGAACAGTCACTTGTCCATTTTTATGACCCCCTCCATTGCAAAGGGCGGGAAAATTTCTGCGGTGGTTCCCATGGTTCCCCATGTGGACAATAATGAACATTCGGTTCAGATTGTGGTAACAGAACAGGGGCTGGCCGATTTGCGGGGCCTAGGTCCCCTGGAGCGGGCGGATAAAATTATCAATACCTGTGCCCATCCTTTGTACCGCCCTTATTTGAAAGATTATGTGGCCAAGGGGACCTGCGGCCATATCTGCCACGATCTCACCCGTTGTTTTGAACTTCACCGGAATTTTAAGGAATCCGGGGCCATGCTGCCCCAGATGGCATAGGACTACAGCAGTTCTCGGTGGGTGAATATGAACATGTATGGAAACCTTTGTTCATCACAGGCATTCGCACAAAAAGCCACCATATGATCGGTGCATGTTTTATAAGCATTGTCAATGCTCTTTTGCAGAAATTACGAGAATTCACTGTGAATAATTTATAAAGGGTCCATCTTCATACCATTTTGATTTTTTTTGTATTACAAAGCTAACCGTGAACTTTTTTTGTGTGGTGCCAGGAATATACAGGTGGCAACTCGTTAACCTCCGGTTCAG
>CAXHYW010000853.1:0-2210 GCA_964021475.1 uncultured Desulfobacteraceae bacterium
AGGCGCTTGGTGGGTTTGATAAGATCTCTGTTCACAAGTGTTTGGAAGGCACCGGCGCCGTATACCCCTGCAAGGGAGTTGCCTTTGAAACGCAGGAATTTTTCCCGGGCCCCGGCTGCATTTAAAATGATGTCCGGGGTCACGATTTTATAGACCCCGTCCTTTAGAATGCCCACTTTTTTGTCATGGAACACATAGAGGGCGGTGCTGTTGGTCCAGACATCAATGCAGGCACTTTTTTTGACTTTTTCGGCCAGCATCCGGCCGATATCCATGCCCCGCATGCCAGCATAGGAATCCTCAACAGATCCGAAAAATTTATGGGTCTGCAAGACCAATTTGCCGCCCAATTCGTCCTTGTCATCCACTAAAATGGTCGAGATGCCGTTTTCTTCCAGCTGGATGGCAGCGGATAGTCCGGCAGGTCCACCGCCAATGATGAGCACTTTGGTTGTCAGGTGTTCAATGTCGGAAATCTGCGGGGTGGTATCCACTTCGGGAAGCTTGGGTAGGCCTTCAACACTTTCGACGATCATGTTTTGGGTCACCTGTGTCATGCAGGCTTTGACGGGAATCCCGTTGGCAATAACCGTGCATTTGGCACATTGGCCATTGGCACAGAAAATTCCCTGGGCAGAGCCATCTTTGGGGTGGTGGCCGAATATTTTTATGTTGTTGGCAAACAGGGCCGAGGAAATCACCTCTCCTTTGCCGGCGGAAAGGGGGGTTTTGTTCCAGTAAAACAAAATGGTTTCCCGTTCCGGCACCCCAAGCACCGGGTGGGTTGTAATTCGATTCATACTCTCTCCTGACGTTATCAAAAACAGCCATGGGCATATTGTCATTGGTTGAATGTAATGGTTAAACCATTACAAAATGTTTGTCAATAAATTTTTCCCCGAAGAAAGCCAAAGAGATCTTGCCGGGTGGTTTGAACACAAAATCAGCCGACCTCTCCATCTGTTTGATGCCCTTGGTGGTGGGAAAAAATTATTTTACGGAACGGTTTTTCTTTTTTAAGGGTTTGGGGTTTTTAAATGGTCTGGGATTTTTTTTCTGGAAGAGTTTGGGTTTGGCCGTTACCATCTGTTTTTGTTTCTCTTTGCCCGGAAGATTTTTTTCCACAAAAATGGTTTTCAGGGTAAAGGGGTCCATTCCCGTATAATACATGAGGGTGGAAAAGGTGGAGGGGGTTGGGGTGAAAATCTGAACCTGCTCCGGGTTGATGTTCAGCTTTTCAGAAGTGAATTTTTTTAACTGGGCCATCGCCTTGATATCACATCCGGGGTGGGCGGCAATGAGATAATAGGTTAAAAATTGTTTTTTGTCTGATTGCTTGGACATTTGGTCAAAGGACTGCTTAAAGGCAAGCAGATCGTCTGTTCCGGGTTTGCCCATGAGATCGAGGACTCGTTTATCCGTATGTTCCGGTGCCACCTTCATCTGACCGGAAACATTGTCCTTTACAAGTTTTGTCAGATAGGTGTTACCCTGTTTTTTATCATTTAAAATCAGGTCATACCGGATGCCGGAGTTGATAAATACTTTTTTAACCCCTGGCAGGCGTTCCAGCTGTTGAATCAAACGGATTTGGGGGGAATGGTCAGGCATCAGGGTTTTGCAGGTGGTGGGAAAAAGGCAGCGCTTGTCAAGGCAGGCCCCTTTTTTTAACTTTTTCTTACATTCATACCCATACATATTGGCGGTGGGGCCACCCAGATCAAGGATATACCCTTTGAAATCCTTGTCCTTTGTAAACCTCTTTGCCTCGGCCAGGATAGAGGCTTGGCTTCGGTGTCTCACGGTTCTGCCCTGGTGGACCGTGATGGCACAAAAATTACATTCCCCATAGCACCCATAATGGGTGGGGATGGAAAATCGGATGGTCTCAAGGGCCCGTACCTGCCCTTTAGGCTTATGATAGGGGTGAAGGTCCCGTTCATAATCAAGATCATGAATGGCATCCAGTTCTGCTGTGGTGCTGTATCGTTCCGGCGGGTTCAGGACCATGTATCTGTCATTGTGCTGCTGGCAGATCCCCTTTGCCGTGATGGGATCTGTGTTGGCATAAAAAAGTTTAAAGCTTTCAATATACTGGCGTTTGTCCTTTTGAACCGTTTCAAAGGAGGGCAGTTCAATTCCCTTTTTTCCTTTTGAGATATATCCGATTCCCGGGATGTCACAGGTTTCCTGTCCGTTGTTCAAGGCCG
>CAXHYW010000854.1:0-2208 GCA_964021475.1 uncultured Desulfobacteraceae bacterium
AATAAGAAAAAAACATGTTTGCATTTATCTTTCGCAGAATCGTTCAGGCGGTGCTTGTCATGCTCGTCATCAGTCTGGCGGTGTTTGCCATACAAAGTAAATTTGGTGATCCGGTCCGGGATCTGGTCGGCGAAAGGGTCACGCCTGAAGAGCGGGAAAAGATTGCCGATAAAATGGGCCTTAACGACCCTTTCTTGACTCAATACGGCCGATTTGTCAAGAACGTGGTCACCAAGGGAGACCTGGGAAGATCTTTCCTCTACAACAAACCCAATCTTGAGGTGATCATGGCCAAGGCCCCGGCCACCATTGAACTGGTGTTCGGTACAGCCCTGATCATTATGGTGATTTCTATGCCCCTTGGGATTTATTGCGCATTGCGGCCCAGAAGTCTGTTGTCCCGGTTTACCATGGGTTTCTCCACCCTTGGGGTTTCCATGCCCGTATTTTTAACGGCCATTCTTCTCATCTACCTGTTTGCGGTCACCTGGCAGGTGCTGCCCTCTTATGGGAGGGGGGAAACCGTAGATCTTTTCGGCAATGGATATTGGCATACCGGTTTTCTCACCATTGACGGACTCAGACATTTAATTCTGCCTTGTATCTCTTTATCTACCCTGATGCTGCCCTTGTTTATCCGTTTGATCCGCTCCGAGATGATGGAAGTTTTAGAAACCGAATATATCAAATATGCCTGGGCAAAGGGCTTGTCTCCCACAAGGGTTTGGCTGGTTCATGCCTTTAAAAACACCTTGCTTCCCGTGATCACGGTGTTTGGAGTTCAGATTGGTATCATGTTTGCGTTTACCCTTTTGACGGAATTGGTGTTCCAATGGCCGGGTATGGGGTTCATGTTTTTAGAAGCTGTAAACCGGGCGGACCTGTCGTTGCTCATCGCCTATATGGTGGTGGTGGCAGCTCTGTTTGTATTTGTCAATACGGTGGTTGATATCCTCTATGGATTCATCAATCCCACCGTTAGAATAACAGGGACAAAATGAAAAAATTACAACAATTTAAAGAATCTTATCTGTTTTACTCTTTTAAGCGGGACAAGGTGGCCATGGCAAGCTTCATTGTTCTGGCGATATTTCTCGTTCTGGCATTCTCAGCCCCCTGGATTTCTCCCATGAATCCCTATGATTCGGCCAGTATTGATCTGATGGATTCCGAAATGCCGCCCATGTGGATGGACGGTGGATCCTCCCAATTTCCCCTGGGCACGGACAATATGGGACGGGACATGCTTTCCACCATGTTCTACGGATTGCGGACCTCCATTATCATAGGGCTTGGTGCGGTTGCCATCCAGGGGATCATCGGGATTGTGCTGGGGCTTATGGCCGGGTATATGGGGAATAAAACCGATGCCATCATCATGCGCATCGCAGATATTCAGTTTTCTTTTCCCTATCTGATGATGGCCATTCTCATGAGCGCTATTTTCCAGGTGGTGTTTGGGCTGGGCAGTTTTGAACGGTTGGCCGTCCCGTTGCTGACCATTATCATCGGACTTTCCAATTGGCCCATGTTTGCCAGAACCATCCGGGCATCGGTCATGGGTGAGAAAAACAAGGAATATGTGGAAGCCGCCCGGGTGATCGGTTTGCCCAAATGGAGCATCATGTTCCGTCATATCCTGCCCAATTCCCTGACATCGGTGATGGTCATCTCCACTATCCAGGTGGCCAATGCCGTCATGAGTGAGGCGGCCCTTTCTTTCCTAGGGCTTGGTATGCCGGTCTCAAGACCCTCTCTGGGGTCTCTTATCCGGTCCGGTCAGGAGTATTTCTTTTCCGGTTCCTGGTGGATCACCGTTTTTCCGGGACTCTGGCTGGTGCTTTTTGTACTGGTGATCAACCTTTTGGGTGACTGGCTCAGGGATGTACTTAACCCGAAACTTTACAAAGGATAGAAATTTACGATGTCTCATCTTTTAGAAGTGCGTGACCTTGAGGTGAAATTTGCCCTAAGGTCCGGCGATATAACGGCAATCGACGGTGCCAGCTTTACCCTGGACAAGGGCGAACGACTGGGGATTGTGGGGGAAAGCGGAGCGGGAAAGTCGGTGACCGGTTTTTCTATCATCAATCTCATCAGCAAGCCTGGGTTTATTTCCAGGGGCAGCATTTATTTTGAGGGTAAAAAAATCAGTGAGTACTCTGATTCCCAGATGCGGGAAATCAGGGGAAATCGGATCTCAATGAT
>CAXHYW010000855.1:0-2204 GCA_964021475.1 uncultured Desulfobacteraceae bacterium
TGGCTGACCGGAAAGCCAGAATACTCCCCTGGGGATCGGAAGGGGTTGAGAAAATTTCTCCTGTGACAGCTACAGCGGAATATTTGTCCCATATCCGCAGCGCCTGGAATCATTTTGTTAAGGATGAAGATCAATTTCTGGAAAACCAATTTGTTGTGATCACAGTACCGGCTTCTTTTAACGAAGAAGCAAGGGATCTGACTGCGGAAGCGATTCGGCTTGCAGGATTTGGTACTTCTGTAACCCTTCTTGAGGAACCCCTGGCAGCTTTTTATAGTTGGTTAATTCGCCATGAACAGGACTGGCAGCAGACTATAAAAGAGGATGACCTGATTCTGGTCTGCGATGTCGGTGGTGGTACTACCGATTTTAGTTTGATTACTGTAACCGCTGCTGAAGGATCACCACGGTTTGAGCGCCTGGCAGTTGGTGACCATTTAATATTGGGGGGAGATAATATAGATCTTGCCCTGGCCAAGATTGTTGAATCAAAATTTCGATCCAGGTCGAGCCTGACGCCGGATAAATGGAAGACCCTGTGCCACAGATGCCGGGATGCTAAAGAACAAATTCTTGAAAACAGGGAACGGACGGTCCGGATTACATTGAAAGGTGAGGGGCGGGCACTTATTTCAGGAACCCTTTCTGCGGATCTGACCCGGGGGGATGTGGAAAACGTTTTAAGAGGACAGTTCTATCCCGATGTGGACACGGCGGATTTAATTGATATGGATCTGGGAAAAGAGATAGCAGATTTTGGTTTGCCCTTTGAAAAAGAATCCTCAGTGACCAAGCATATTGTCCGATTTTTGGAAAAACACCGGGAAAGTATAAAAGATAAGCTTTCCAAAGAGTCGCCCATGCCGGATTTCATTTTGTTTAATGGGGGCACCCTGAAGCCGACTCTTGTTCAATCACGTATTAAGGAAGCCATTCGAAGATGGTTTAAAACAGATGATTTGCAAAAGCCCAGGATTCTTGAGAATGATACCCCGGAGCTGGCTGTTGGCATAGGGGCATCCTATTATGGCCTCGTTAAACAGGGGCTTGGGGTTCGGGTGGGCAGTGGGAGTCCGCGCAGTTATTATATTGGTGTTACATTGGAATCTGAAAATGACCCCAAAGCTGTCTGTATTGTTGAAAGAGGCCTTGACGAAGGGTCTGTGATTAATCTTCCTAAAATGTCTTACGAGGTCAGGGCCAATCAACCGGTGAGTTTTGATGTTTACAGCTCAAGCTTTCGATCGGGTGATAGGGCTGGCAGCGTGATTTCCCTTGATGATTCCCTGACATCCATGGCACCTATTCAGACAATCATAAAGTTTGGTAAAAATGGTGAGCAGAAGGCTATTCCTGTCACAATTGGGGCAGAATATACCGAGATGGGAACCCTTGCCATGTATTGCCAATCAGCCGTTAGTGATCATCGATGGAAATTACAATTTCAGCTTAGAGATTCCGGACAGGGAATTGAATCCGCTGAAACCGAGGTGTATGATGATGATTTGATTAGTATGGTGTGTGACAGGGTTGAGCAAGTCTTTTGTGCTAAAAACAATGCAGCTGATGATTTGAAAGGAATCGTAAAAGTTATCGAAGGGATGGTTGGACAGAAAAAAGCCTATTGGCCGTTGTCTTTTTTACGGCGGGTGGCAGATCGGCTCCTTTCCATTGAAGCTTCAAGAACACTTTCCGAGGATCATGAAGCAAGGTGGCTGAATTTGACGGGATTTTGCATGCGTCCCGGGTTCGGAGATGCCTTTGACACAGAAAGGGCTGTGAAATTATGGAAGATTTATCTGTCAGGGTTAGGGTCAAACAAAGCTGTTCAGAATCGGCTTGAATGGTGGATTTTTATCAGGCGGATTGCCGCCGGGTTAAAGGCCGGGCAACAAAGACAATTTTATCAGGACACCACCTCTTTATTGATTACGGGAAAAACAAACAAGGGCAGTCTCTCTCCCCAGGAGCTGATCGAACTCTGGATGGCCGCAGGAAATATGGAGCGGCTGCTCGTCAAGGACAAGGTTGTACTGGCCAAGGCCCTCTTGCCCCAGCTTAAACCAGGAAAAAAACAGGACCGTTTGTTCTGGGCCCTGGGTCGTCTAGGCGCCCGGGAGTTATTATACGGTTCAGCAGATAGGGTGGTGCCGCCATCGGAAGTGAGCCGATGGGTTCGCAGGGTGATGAAACAAAAATGGAAA
>CAXHYW010000856.1:0-2192 GCA_964021475.1 uncultured Desulfobacteraceae bacterium
AGATTCTCCGGAGTGACTGGAGTTCAGACGTGTGCTCTTCCGATCTGTTCCAGCTTGCCAAGCATGGGGTGTGGGATAAAAATATCCGGGGATTATGGGAAAACAGTCCGGTCCAGGCCAATGACCTGACAGCGGTTTATTGGGTTGATTAGATCGTTCATTTAATAAATCGATATCGGCTGGCTGTCCTTTATAAACAGTCGGCCGATACATTTGGTGGCCAATGAGAATTTTTCTGGTAAAACGGGTTATTGCCCTGGTACTGACCCTGTTGGTGGCAACCCTTGTGGTTTTTGTAATGCTTGAAATTCTACCCGGGGACCCGGCTGCACTGATGTTGGGGATCAATGCCGAAGCCGATACCCTGAATGCCCTTCGGGAGCAAATGGGCCTCAACCGGCCGATTTTGGTCCGCTATTTCACCTGGGTGGGAGATCTTGCCACCGGAAACCTGGGTATCTCCTATACCTATGATGTGCCGGTGTCTGAGCTGATTTTAAGCCGGGTTACCGTGAGTTTGCCCCTGGCCCTGTTGGCCATGACCCTGTCCACCCTCATTGCTATTCCCCTGGGTATCATGGCCGCTTCCCATCATAATAAACCCATGGATTTTCTGGTGATGAGTTTTTCCCAGCTGGGCATTGCCATCCCCAATTTCTGGTTTGCCATGCTGTTGACGCTCGTATTTTCCGTCACCCTGCGGTGGTTGCCAGCAGGAGGCTTTGCCGGTTGGGATGCCGGTATTATCCCGGCTCTTAAGTCCCTGTTACTGCCGACCATTGCCCTGGCCCTTCCCCAGGCAGCAATCCTAGCACGTGTCACCCGCTCGGCCTTGCTGGAGGTGTTGGGAGAGGATTTTATCCGCACGGCCCGGGCCAAGGGGGTTACCCCCCAGGGGGCATTGTGGAAGCATGCCTTGAGAAATGCCCTTATACCTGTTGTGACCATTATGGGGCTCCAGTTTTCTTTTTTGCTGGCCGGAACGATCATCATTGAAAATGTGTTTTATCTACCGGGTATCGGCCGGCTGATTTTCCAGGCCATCTCCCAACGGGATCTGATCGTGGTGAAAAATCTGGTGATAATGCTTGCAGGGACGGTGATCATGATCAATTTTTTCGTGGATTTATTGTATTCGGTGATTGATCCCCGTTTAAGAGGGGGGGCAGATGTTTAGAACATTGGGTGAGGTGCTGGGGCATGGGTTGAAAAACCGAAGTTTTGTCATTGGCGGAACCATTTCACTTCTGTTTTTCCTGGTGGCGTTTCTCTCTTATTTCTGGACACCCTATCCGGTTGAAGATATTAATATCGCCGAAAAATTGCTCACCCCCAGCGCCAAATATCTGCTGGGAACGGATCATTTTGGACGGGATATTTTGTCCATGCTAATTACGGGTGCCAGAAATTCGGTGATTGTCGCCTTTGTTGCCATCGGCATCGGCATTGGGATCGGGGTTCCCCTGGGGTTGACCGCCGCAGCCAAAAAAGGCTGGATCGATGAACTGATCATGCGGTTCAACGATTTTACCTTTGCCTTTCCCTCCCTTATTTCCGCCATCATGATCACCGCTATTTTGGGACCGGGATCGGTGAACTCCATCATTGCCATAGGGATTTTCAACATTCCTGTTTTTGCCCGGGTGGCAAGGGGGGCGGCTTTGAGCATCTGGAAGCGGGAATATATTCTGGCGGCCAGAAGCGCAGGAAAAGGGCCGTTTAAAATTTCTTTTGAGCATGTGCTGCCCAATATCGCCAGCATGCTCATTGTCCAGGCCACCATTCAGTTTGCCCTGGGCATCCTGGCAGAGGCGGGCTTAAGTTACTTGGGCCTGGGTACCCAGCCCCCCATGCCCAGTTGGGGAAAAATGCTCAATGAAGCCCAGACCTTTATGTATTTTGCACCGCAACTTGCCATCTATCCCGGGCTTGCCATTGCCTTGACGGTTATGGGGCTGAACCTTTTTGGGGATGGGTTGCGGGATGTGCTTGACCCAAAATTGAGAAGAAGCAGGTAAAAACATGGCCCTATTAGAGGTAGAGGATCTTAGTGTCACTCTGAAAACAGCCCATGGCCCACAAGAGGTGATCAGTCATATCAGTTTTTCCATGGAGGCAGGTGACGCCCTTGGTATTGTGGGAGAATCTGGTTGTGGAAAATCCATCACCGCCCTGGCCCTGATGTCACTTTT
>CAXHYW010000857.1:0-2187 GCA_964021475.1 uncultured Desulfobacteraceae bacterium
CAATCTCTTTGCAATTCTATCCTGGGGGATACCGAGACGGTTCATGCGGAACACTTTGATATCCATTCCCATCTGATTTACAGCACGAAGATCAGCTATATAATTATCCACAGTTCTTCTTGCCCGGCCAATTGCTTTACCTATTTCTACCGGGCTAAGTTTGGGATTTTTTTTATATGCACGGCGGGCAGTATCTCTTGCCTCTTCCTCTGTCAATTGTCTCGGGCCGATGGCCTTTTTTGTGGCATATAAAAGGGGATCCATCCCGTTCAATTCCTGTACGAGAACTTTGACCTTCACTTTCCCGGTTGATTTGTAAGCACTCCACCTGTGTGCTCCGTCAAGGAGGCGATACCAGCCGGGTTTGCCGGGAGCAGGCTCCACCTCAATGGGGTCAAATTTAAAACCATCCCTGATATTTTCGGCAAACATGCCCACACGCCTATTATCTATCCCTTTTCTGGGATAAATATTTTCATCAAGGATAATGGACGAGATAGGGATTTCAATTGTCTGTTGTCTAATGATTTTATTACACCAATTGTATTCTTATTGAACCTGCAAAATAGTTCATAACCCAAAACAATGCGTCTTTTGAGCCGAATATTTGCTCAGATCCAGCAAAGGGGTTGAAACCATTATAGCGGTCTAAATATCAAAATGAGTGTTCTAAGAGTCATTTTAAAAAAACTTGTAACCTTTTTGTCGTTAAGTATGTCTTATGGTCAGATGATTTGTTTTAGATTATGTTTTTTTTCTTTACAATTATTAATTATAAAAGGAGTATTTAAAAATGGATGAAAAAACTAAAATAATGATTTCTCTTGGTGCTTCAACCGCCTGCAATTGTATTCCATGTTTTGAGCATCTTTATTGTCACGCAAAAAGCCTTGGTATCACCAATCAGGACATTCAGACAATTGTGGATATTTCAACAAAAGTCAAAAATGGGGCCCATATTGCCATAAAAACCACAATAGATGAAACCTTGAATAATGAAGCACCTGAGGTTGATAAAAGTTTTAAGTCAACAACAACTTGCCCCTGTGACTGCGTCCAATAGGATCGGGAATAAATGGATTTTTTAAAAGTATACGATACGCATTACCAACAGGTGAGAAAATTTATTTTAACGATCACCAAAGATGATTGGGCTGCAGATGATTTAATCCAGGAAACGTTTATCCGAGTGGGAAAAAACATAAAATCGGTTCGTAAGACGGATAAGATTTCTTCATGGATATTCAAAGTTGCCTACCATCTTTGCATGGATCATTTAAAACACAGGAACAACGAGACACTTCACCCGGTTGAAAATGAAATTTGTGATTTCAATATTCTCCCACTCAAAAAAATCGAGCAGCAACAGATGAACGATTGCATTCGTGAAAAAATGGATCGACTGTCCGAGCCCATGCGGATCATTATTGACCTATACGATATAATGGAATTCAATCACAAAGAAATTGCCGGAATTCTTTCCATTACAGAGGAAAATTCAAAAGTCAAGCTGCACAGGGCCAGAAAAGAACTCAAATCCATTTTAAGCCAGGAGTGTTCGCTTAAGTATGATGAACGAAATGTATTTATCTGCGAGCCGATTACCAAAAACCAGACAAAAACTACCTGGATCAAGCCCCGGTTGAACCATTAAAACAAAAATTTATTTTAATTCTATCGGATCTTCCTTAAGGACATGACCATGCTTTTATACAACTACACACTCGAAATTCTTAAATCAAAATGTCATTCAGATGAAAAAGGGGTTCATTGTTTTGCCCACCTGGACCAGGATGTCAGTAAGTGCCTGCCCTATCTTAATGCAGTCTTGGGTGGTTTCCAGTATTTAACAAATCCTTCTGCGGTTACCTTCAAAGCCCAGGGAAAACTTATCACTGTTCATGGAAAAAAAATTGCTGTAAATGCTTTAAAAGATAAATTCGAAGCAAAAAAAATTATAGAATGGCTAAAAAGAGAAATAAATTCAGCCTGGGAAAATAAAAATCAAATTGAACCTTGCTTCACGGGGACGGCAAAACCCGGAATTATCGAAATATTAAAACTCCTTCCAAAAACAAATTGCCATGAATGTGGTCAGCCAACCTGCATGGTCTTTGCCACTCAAATTGCCGAAGGGGCCAAAAGTGCATGTGACTGCCCGCAGATTGAATGTGATCAAAGTCAGAA
>CAXHYW010000858.1:0-2186 GCA_964021475.1 uncultured Desulfobacteraceae bacterium
ATGTGCTCCTGGGGCGTCCAGGTGTTTGGCGGGTACGGATTCACCAAGGAATATCCCCAGGAACAACTTCTTCGTGACTGCAAAATCACCCAGATTTACGAAGGCACCAACGGGATCCAGGCCATGGACCTTTTGGGCAGAAAGCTGGGGCTGAACAAAGGCAAAGCCTTTACCGATCTTTTGGCGGAAGTTCAGAAAACCATTGATGCGGCCAAAAAAATAGAAACATTAGCCCCTTTGGCCGATATGCTGGATGCCGCCGTGGTCAAACTCATGGAGACGGCACAGGCTTTGGGAGTGGTCATGGGCGCGAATAAAATAGGGGCCGCCTTTGTCCAGGCCCATCCCTTTTTGGATGTCACAGGAGACACCTTGATGGGATGGATGATGTTGTGGCGGGCAACCATTGCCACCCAAAAACTTGCCGACAAACCCAAGAATAAAGATATCTCCTTTTACGAGGGACAGCTTTCAAGTGCCCGGTTTTACATCAATTCCGTTCTGCCCGTGTCTAAGGGGAAAATGGAAGTGATTATGACAGGGGACACGGCTGCCCTGGATATTTCCGAGGAGGCCTTTGGGTCAAAATAATGAGTATAGGACGCAGATTTTAAATCTTAAAAAATCTGCATTCTAATATTTTAAACACACGATAGTTTAAGGATATAAAAAAATGAAAGAAGTTGTTATTGTTTCCGCCTGTAGAACCGCCATCGGGACCTATGGCGGTACCCTGAAAGAGTTGAACGGTGCCACCATCGCAAGCGTTACCATGAAGGAAGCGGTAAAAAGGGCTGGTATTGATCCCAGTCTGATTGATGATGTTCGTTACGGAACCTGTCTTGAGCACCATGATACCCTGAATACTACAAGGGTGGCTGCCCTCATGGCCGGGATTCCTGATACCGTGCCCGCCGTCACCGTGAACCGGGTCTGCATTTCCGGCATGGAAGCGGTCCTTTCCGGCATGGCCATGATCCAGGCCGGTATGGCCGATGTCATTTTGGCCGGCGGTGTCGAGCACATGTCAGGAGTTCCCTATACCGTGCCCAAGGCCAGGTGGGGATGTCGTCTCCAGGACACCCAGTTTGTGGATGCCATGATCCATGCCCTCCACTGCGGTTCACACGTCATGCCCTTTGATGACACAACTCCTTTGAATACTAAGGAAGCACCCGCCAGTTTTTTCATGGGCAAACCCTATATCATGGGACACACCGCAGAATTTGTGGCCCACCACTTAGGGATCAGCCGGGAGGAGATGGATGAGGTGGCCCTACGAAGCCATAACAATGCGGAACGGGCTACAAAGGACGGCTCCTTTGCAGAAGAAATCACCCCCATCTCAGTCCCCCAACGTAAAAAAGATCCGCTGATTTTTGACAAGGATGAGCATTTTCGCCCCGGTATGACCATGGAGAAACTGACCGCCCTGCCTTCGGCGTTTATCCCTAAAACCGGCAAGGTAACTGCGGGCAACGCTTCGGGGTTAAATGACGGTTCCACGGGCATGATCATCATGTCAGCGGACAAAGCCAGGGAGCTGGGTCTTACTCCCATCGCCAGGATTAAAGCCACGGGCATGGGTGCCTGTCATCCCACCATCATGGGAATTTCCCCGGTACCTGCCGTTAAAAGCCTCATGGCAAGATCCGGTCTTTCCATTGCTGATTTTGATCTGGTGGAAGTCAACGAAGCCTTTGCCGCCCAATATCTGGGATGCGAAAAGGAATTGGGCCTGAACCGGGAGGTCACCAATGTGAATGGGTCCGGCATCGGTCTTGGCCATCCCGTGGGCTCTACCGGTGCCCGGATCATGACCACCCTGATCCATGCCATGAAACATAGAGGGGACAGCCTC
Source organism: uncultured Desulfobacteraceae bacterium (assembly GCA_964021475.1). Classification (GTDB taxonomy): domain Bacteria; phylum Desulfobacterota; class Desulfobacteria; order Desulfobacterales; family Desulfobacteraceae; genus NBML01. The sequence goes on from CAXHYW010000858.1 coordinate 1,862, forward strand.
GGGTTAGCAACGCTTTGCGGCGGCGGCGGCGTGGCCATGGCCTGCGCCATTGAAATGCTATAGAACCCTGGCCTGGACAAAGTGGTAACCGATTCAACCCTAGGACCGGGAAAAGAGGAACCTTTCTTTTCCCGGTCCTGTTCAGGGCATTGGCTTTCCGGAATGGCCTCTTGAATGATCCGGTTTTTTAAAGGGGGGTGCACATTCGATCAATTTTGTGTGGACGGGTATTTTAAAAAAAGGTATACCCAACAAATAATTCAAACCTGGAGGGGATATTGGCATCCACCATTAATGAAATAAGAGAAGATAAAATAAGAGAAGA
>CAXHYW010000859.1:0-2183 GCA_964021475.1 uncultured Desulfobacteraceae bacterium
TAAAAAGACTCTCGATTTTTTTAAAAAAAGGGAGGTTCCCGGTCAGGCACTATTTTATTGAAAAACGCAATGATTATGAAACCACCCTCAAGGATGCCAGAATGGAGGCAGAACGCGCCAATCAGGCCAAAAACCTGTTCCTAGCCAACATGAGTCATGAACTGCGGACCCCCCTCAATGCCATTCTGGGGTTCAGCCAGCTTCTGACCCGGATCAAAACCCTTTCCGACCAGGAACAAGAGTATCTGAACACCATCCGCCAAAGCGGTGAGCACCTGCTGGCCCTGATCAATCAGGTTCTGGACCTGTCCACCATCGAAGCAGGCCAGATCATGCTCACGGAATATTGTTTTGACCTCCACGGTCTGCTCAAAGAGATTGAAGATATGTTTCAAATCCGGGACCGAAATAAACAAATTGACCTGGTGTTTAAACGGGAAGAGAGTGTCCCCCAATTTATTACAGCAGATCCGGTAAAACTGCGGCAAATCCTCATCAACCTGTTGAACAATGCATTTAAATTTACCCAAAAAGGCTGTATCTCCCTTGACGTAAGCATCCAGAAGAAACGTTCCTCCCCCCTTCGGCCAGGCTTCCCCCAACGACTTTTTTTTGAAGTGGCGGATACCGGCACCGGAATTTTCCCCGGAGAATTAAGCACAATTTTTGATGCCTTTGAACAAACTAAGATAGGACGCCAGGCCAAGGAAGGAACCGGTCTTGGCCTGACCATCAGCCGCAGGTTGGTTGAACTCATGGGCGGCTATCTCCACGTGGAAAGCCAGATTGACAAAGGATCCCTGTTTTTATTTGATATCAGGATCAATGCGGGAAAGACCCTGCCAGTCGAATCTATCGATCATATTGCCGCCCAATTGGAACTTACGGCAAATGGAAATACGGCAAGAGATAAAAACAATTTGCTGCTTGAAAAAACAGCGCAAACCCATGAAAAACCATTTAAATTTGACGAATCAGACAACTGGGAAAAAGCGATGTTATCTCTTTCGGTTCCCCTTGCAAAAAACCTGGAAGAAGCTGCCTCCTGCGCGAACATGACCGCCATTGATTCGTCAATCCAGGCTATCAAAAATCATGCCCCACAGCTTGCCCTGACATTACAAAAATTGGCAGCGGATTTCGAATATGAAAAAATTCTATCCCTGACCCAAAAAAGAAACAAGGAGTGACCCCATGAATGTATCAAAAGGAAATATCCTGGTCGTTGATGACACCAAGGAAAACCTCAGGGTTCTGGTGGAGACCCTGGGCAACGAGGGTTACACCGTCCGCCCGGCCTTAAGCGGAAAAATCGCATTAACAGCGGCGCAAAAACAACTGCCCGATCTTGTTTTATTAGACATTATCATGCCGGATATGGGCGGCTATCAAGTTTGTGAGGCATTTAAATCAGACCCCTTGCTCAAAGAGGTTCCCATTATTTTCATCAGTGCATTGGGCGAAGTGACAGACAAGGTAAAGGGATTTTCCGCCGGAGGGGTCGACTATATCTGCAAACCGTTTCATACCGAAGAGTTGCTGGCACGGGTGGAAACCCACATCAGCTTGTGTCGGTTAAAAAAAGATCTTGAAGCCCGGAATCAAAAACTTCAGCTGGCATTGGATGAAATCAAAACCCTGAGGGGAATCATCCCCATCTGTGCCCACTGCAAAAAGATACGGGATGACCAAGGCTATTGGGAACAACTCGAAACCTATCTCCATGAACATTCCCATGCCAAATTCAGCCACGGCATTTGCCCGGAATGCATCAAGGTCCATTATCCGGAGTTTGACGACGAAGCCGACCAGTCCGGGACATAAAAAAGAATACTTCCCTGCCTATTGCACCTTGGTATCTGCTGCCACCTCCATGGAAAACCCTTTTCGGGTTTTTGCCTTGTACATGGCGGCATCAGCAAGTCTTACCAGGGAGTCTGCATCCAGAGGATGATCCGGAGTTGAGGATGCAATGCCGATGCTACAGGTGACATGGGTTCCCTTAACCCCTTTTTCAATGGCCTCACACAATCTTTTCCCAACTATGAGCCCCTGTTCTACAAGGCTTTCCGGCAAGATTATACAAAATTCATCACCCCCATACCGGGCAGTGATTTCATTTTGTCGCGTTACCTGGCCCACCGCCGCTGCCACCTTAACCAATACATCATCTCCAGCTTTAT
>CAXHYW010000860.1:0-2170 GCA_964021475.1 uncultured Desulfobacteraceae bacterium
GTTCTTTTTATGACCGATCTAATGGGTAAAGAATCATCCACTATCAATATTGAATATGACATTATTTTTTCTCTTGTATTTTCTTGTTAAGCCATATGTAAGAGCGCTTCAACTTGTTTCATGTTTATGCCAAATTCTGCGATAATCATCAAAACATCCTCGGCTGACAACCCCAGATTTTTCATCACCTGATGTTTAAACCGGTAGGAAAGGCCATCCGATCCCACCCCTTTTCCAATCATCATGCAGATGCAGTCGGCAAGATAAACAACCCCAATTTCCTTGTCACAAATTTTGTCTTCATCGGCCAGGTGATGGTGACGGATGATGTTGATCATCCGGGGGCTGAACTTCCACATTTTTGCAATCATGGCACCCAGTTCAGCATGATCGATACCCAGAACCTTTTTTTCAGCCTCCAGAAAGCTGAAGTTTTGCATCTCAACTAAACGCCTAATTTCCCGGGCCCCATCCAATACATATTTTTCTAGAATAATTTTCCCGATATCTTTAATCAGAGCAGAGGTAAACAGGGTATTTTTATTTTCCAAGGACAGCTTCACGGCCACCTGTTTGGTCACCATAGCTGACGAGACAGAATATTGCCACATATCGCCCTGGGCTAACCCATATCCTTCCTGGCCACCAGAAAGTGCCTGAGCACCTGCTTTTATGAGTGCAAGTTCAATCACCTGATCCGTACCCAGGATATTAACGGCATCTTTAATGGACTCTGCCGGATTTTTAAGACCGAAAAAAGCCGAATTACAGGTTTTTAAAATACCTGCCGTGATAATCGGGTCATATTGAATCACATTGGCAATCTCTTCCATTGAGCACGGACTATCCACCACAGCCAGCAGTTGATTGACAACGGCAGGAATCGGCTTTAGATTTTTGATCTCTTTCATAAGCGTTTGAAGGGACGTCATATTCTCGCCTCCTTGGCCCCGGAAGTTTTGACATAGATGTCACCTGTGGCAATTTCAATCCTGACGGTCCGATTGGTGTTCCCGCCGACATCCTGTTTGCTGATCATCACATGATTCTTAAAAAACATTTTTTTAAGGGCCATGTAATTTCTTTTGCCGATATTGAAGAAACCTGCCTGATCCAAAATTTCTGCACCGCCTGCAACATAGACCGTCAATCGTTGCTTGGCCGCCCCCAGGTGATAAGCGGTTTTAAACAACCTGGGGATGCCGGAATCTGCAAACATATAGGGCCTTGCAGTTGCCTTATTTTTGTCAATGGAAGACTCGGGGAGCATATAGTGTAGGATTCCGCCAACCTTAACAACAGGATCGTAAATGACAAGCCCGATACAGGAACCAAGAGAATAGGTGATAATCGATTCCTCCGGGTTATTGCTCACCTTCATATCTGCAACACCAACTATCTGTTTCATTTAAGATCCCTTTTATTCGCTCAATATTTTTATATTTCCCTATAATGGTTGGTAAAAACAAAATATTTATTATCTTCATTGAGGATATGATGGGTCAGTTATCCTTTAGATACAATTGAAAAAATACCATGGATATCCAGAATCAACCCCACTCTTCCATCCGCAAGAATGGCACCGCCAGATATCCCATCCACATCTTCAAGATTGCTGCCTAGGCTTTTAATAACATATTCGTCCTTGCCCAAAAGTTCATCTATGAACAAAGCCCTTTTTTCACCCTTGGATTCCACAACCACCACAAGGCCCTCTTGAACAGATTTCTTGTGTTGACTGCTACCATAAATTTCATTTAAACGAATCATGGGAATCAGGCTTCCACGATCTTTGACCATCTCAGCTTTGCCCTCAACCGTAAAATAATCTTCCTTTTCAGGCTTGAATGCTTTTTGGATGGCAATTGTCGGAATCACATATTTTTCTTCATCCACCCGGATCAACATTCCATCAATAATCGCAAGGGTCAAAGGTAGGCTGATCGTAAATTTTGTACCACGGCCTTTTTCCGAGGCAATGTTCAATTGTCCTCTAAATTTTTCGATACCGGACTTGACCACATCCATGCCAACTCCCCTGCCTGACACATCTGTAATTTCTTTTGCCGTGGAAAAGCCGGGCTCAAGAATCAAATCATATGTTTGCGCATCGGTCAGCTGTTCATTACCGGTAATAAGACCGGTCTCTTTTGCCTTTTCAAAAATTCTG
>CAXHYW010000861.1:0-2153 GCA_964021475.1 uncultured Desulfobacteraceae bacterium
CAGGTGCAGGTGCTGTCATCCTGCTTATTTTTCTTCGGGAAAAGCCCCCGACCCCCCCTGAAGTTGTCGAATATAAAGAGGATCTAAGCGTCCTCAAAAATATTAAACTTATTTTCGGTAAACCAGACATGAAGTATCTGTTCCCAGTTTTTTTCATAGGCCTTGGTGTATTCAATGCCGTCAGCACCTGTATTGATCAAATTTGTCAAACCAAGGGCCTTACCATGGAACAAACCGGTCTCATCGGCGGTATCATGCTGGTGGGCGGGATTATCGGCGCATTGATACTTCCTGTACTTTCCGATAAACTTAAACGTCGCAAGGCCTTTCTTGTTATTGCAATGGCCGGGGCAACCCCGGGCATAATGGGTTTGACCTTTTTTACCAATTATCCCTTACTATTGACCTCCTCCTTTATATTTGGTTTCTTCCTTCTGGGCGCGGGTGCACCCGTGGGGTTTCAATATTGCGCTGAGATCACCCGGCCGGCGCCGGAAGCCATCTCCCAGGGTCTCCTTCTTTTCACGGGGCAGGCCTCGGGGGTATTGTTCATTATCTTCATGAATTTGGTGGGGATAAAACTATCCATGATCATTTTCATCTTATTTGCCCTTATTAATACTGTTCTGAGCCTGTGCCTCAAAGAATCAAAAATGATCCTGGCCTCCAGAAATACAGATGTAAAACAAATGTGACCGTACAAATTGCCTAGGCATAAATGAATTACCTCCGGTGCCGGGCTAAAAATGAAATAATTGATCTGAATTTTTCCGGGGAATTTTTTTTCTCCGGCCGTATAACAAATCGTCCATGAACAATGCAATCTTTTGGTTCAGAACATTCCTGGAAATATAGAATCTTACCAAACGGTGAACCAGGGTATCCGGCTTGGTGTAGGGACAGACCGATATGCACATGCCGCAGTCGGAGCCAATGGTTTTCCAATAGGAAAAACATTTTTCCTGGTCAATGGACCAATGCCGGATATTTCGGGAGCGTGGTTCCTGTCCATGGGTGATGGAGCCAGACGGACAATTATCGGCACATTTTTTACAAATTTCACAAAATGCTTCCATGTGCAGACCGGGTGTGGGGGGGGAGGCCGGAAGGTCCATCTCCGTGGTGATAATGGCCAAGCGGACACAGGGTCCATAAACCTTGTGCATGAACAGTCCCATCCGCCCCAGTTCCCCCAATCCGGACTCCACGGCCAGGGGGACGCACAGGGTCTCATAGTTGGCATCATTGTGGGCCCGGGCCTGAAATCCAAATTGTCGGATATAGGCGGCAGCGATATTTGAGATCTTGGCGGCTTCCACATATTTCTGGGCAGATTCCTGGATGACGGCACTTGTGGGGCCTTGTTTGATCATGGGGATGCGCATGGGCACCACAATTACAATGGCCGTTTTATGGGTCTGGTCGGTTTTCTCTCCCCAGTTGTGGGCATGCCGACCCATGTGGCTGTAGAAATGATGTGGTTTTAAAGGGATAAATCCCACATCCGCTCCGCCGTAAAAGCGGATCATTTCAGAAAGAGCTGTTGTGAATTTTTTAATATCCACCTGTTTTTTTTGTGGCGCCACCCTCCCGTCGGACAAGGGGATGGTCTGCTCCAGGTATTCAAAGGCCGCCCCATAGCAGGGGGCGGTATAGTCGTCGTGGTACACCTGTCTTTTATCCCCAAACTCCGGCTTGTTATGTATTTGCCGATCATTGGATTGATTTTCCGGGCGCAGTTTATAATAGGTCTCCATGAGCTCCGGGTGGTGCTGGATATTGTTTCTGGCAAACATATTGTCCCGCTCGTCGTACTGGATGGCCTGGGAGGTGTCTCTTTTTACCGGGGCGCCTGCTTTTAAAAAATATCCTGGTTTTAAAAATATCCCTGGTTTTAAACCAGATCCCGGGAAAAAGCGGGCAAGGGAAATACAGCCAAACAGGCCCAGTCCCAAAATTACCAGCAGATTAAAGCCCGGCAAAAAGCCAGGGGTTTGAAGGAAAAAGCTCCAGAACAATGTGTTTAAGATCAGAAATCCAATGGAAATCCAGAAGGCCCGGATTTCTTTTTCGAAAAAATGGGAGCCGGCCAGGAGAAGAAGAAACCCCGTGAGTCCTGTGAAAACAATATAGTTGATAAGTGTGAGCAATCC
>CAXHYW010000862.1:0-2147 GCA_964021475.1 uncultured Desulfobacteraceae bacterium
ATCCGCCTTTCAAAAGGATTTGGCGGCAGTGCTGAAAGTTGGTTGATTCAGCAAAGCCAATATGATCTTTGGAAAGCGTTACAAAATGAAAGCAATATCAACGTCACAGCATTTGCATAAACCTGAAACAAAATAGGGAATTGATGACCTCAGACCTGTGGACGCTGTTCAACGGGGTAATCATCTATCGTGCCTAAAAAATCATTTTTCTAAATCAATGCTTTGGATTAATTCATGGGCGATACTGCTACTTTCAAGACGCATGATACTTTCTTCAGAGGAACCGAAACTCAAAAAATTGATACTGCCGTACCAGGTGATTTTGTTATCTATAATTGTAAATTTTTGGTGGATATTGGATTTAAACACCAATCGAATACCGGCTGTATCAATCGTCAAAAAAAGATTTTCCAATGAACTTCTTCTATCTTCTGTATATTCGGCGGCAGGCCGGGTTATGATTGTTATTTTTACCTGTTTTTTTAGAGGCTCTCCAAAATGATCCATCATCTGGAGCATTCTTTTTTTAGTGACAAAGGGACTTACGATCAACAGATGTTTTGATGCAAGGGCAATGTCCTGTAGGTAAACATGGAAAAAGCTGTCTTTATTAAAAATGATATTTGTGGGTGCGTCAGGAAATGTTGCTGCTTTCGCTTTATAACCGATTGAAGCATATCCTTTCAGGCGTTTCCCATACATTTTTTCAAGCATTTTTACATGAAGATCGACATAGTCGTATATCTGCACATCTTTTTTATTATTACATAATCGATGCAGCCTTCCTGCGTATTGCTGCAATATTCCTTTCCAGGCGATCGGCATGGCCAAAAATAATGTATCAAGTCGGGGTTCGTCAAATCCTTCGCCAAGGTAACTGCCCGTGGCAACCAGCACAAACGGTTCTGTATCGGATAGGGCGGTAATCTCTTTCATTACCTGGACCGTTTTTTTAGCGCCCATACCACCGGTGAGACACATAACATTGGGAATCTTGTTTTTAAGTTTTTCCCCCAATTCTTCCACATGGGCAACCCGGCCTGTTAAAATAATGGATTTTCGTCCTTTTTTGCAGCAGGCCAAAACATCATCTACTATTAACTGGTTTCTTATTTCATCTGATATCAGATTGGTTTTGATTTCCTGAAATGACAATTCCCTACCATCCTCATCAGGCAGCGTTTTAAAGGATGTAAATCTTGGGACCAGATAGTGATCAAACGGTCTTTTTTCGGCCTGTTTTTTTGCATCCACTGAAAATCGTACGGGGCCGCAATAGAAGAAGATAATCGGGTGATGCCCATCAGGTCTTTCAGGTGTTGCTGTCAGCCCATAAATGTATTTAGTGCTTGACCGGCACATCTGAAGCCCTCTTATGGCAAGGGTTTGACATGATTTTTGAATATTAAAAAAATGAAGTTCTACTAATTTGTTGCTTCTATTTTACGATCAAAAATGTTACAATAATCAATCGCAAAGCCTTTGTTGACAATCGTTTTGCCTGAAATACTTACATCGTAAAATTTAGAGCAAAGGACAAACGGAGTTAAAATCTTCGTTGTAAAAAAATATGCGAAAAATAATAGAACCGCAGTTGGAACTTGGCCAAACCCCCATCTCTGAAATCAAAATAAATCTTAAGTCTCGGGATGAACTTCCAAAAATTCTTATTGGTCTGCAAGCTCTTTTTTGTGATGATGAATCTCGAACAAAAATTTTTGATCTTCTTGAAAAATTAATTCCCCCCAATATAGACCCTAAAAATGGTCGAGAAGGAATGCATCTGTGGAGAATACTCGTCCTGGGAATGACCCGCCTGGGATGCAACTGGAATTATGATAAGTTGTTGGATATTGCGAACAACCATAAAACATTGCGCTTGATGCTTTGCCATGGTGGTTTAAGTGATGAATATGAATATAAGCTCCAGACATTAAAAGATAATGTCTCTCGTTTCACACCAGAGATTCTTGACCAAGTAAATAAAATTGCAGTAGAGTACGGACATAATTTTTTTTTGCGAATTCGGACACCAAAGAATTAAAAGTAAGCTGTGATTCCTTTGTCACCGAAACGGATGTACACTTCCCGACAGACATAAATCTCTTGCTGGACAGCTTACGCAAGGTAATAACCCTGATAATGTC
>CAXHYW010000863.1:0-2146 GCA_964021475.1 uncultured Desulfobacteraceae bacterium
GTCTGGCTTTCCGGATCATCAAGGGTGACCGTCACGGCATGGGCCTCTACGGAAAAAAGGGAACAGGCTCCTGTGAGATTTTTATCAGCACAAGCCCTGATCCAATATAGTTTTTCATCCAACACCGTGTTGCCACAATTCATGTCTTCCGGGATATCAAGGGTGATGATACCCGAAGATAAAAAACCCCGGGTGGTATCGGATACCACCTGTTTTTTAGTAATGCCCTTCCACCTATTGTCTTTCAGATAGAACCAGCGGACAAAGGGCATCTGTTTTGTGGATGCTGCGAGTGAATCCTCCAGCAACCGAAAAAACAAGGTCAGTTGTGACCCGGGTTCCAGGGAAGACAGCCCGATGAAAAGATTTCCGTGTCCCTGTTTATGATAATCGGGTATGACAAAACATTTTTTTTGTTTTGACAAAGGATAAAGGGAGCTTATGCCAAAGGGGTGAAGGCTGAACAAGGCCCCGCCCTGGCTTTCGATGGATGAGGTGGAAGACCCGGGACTGATAAGGGCGCTTGCCTTATAATTGGCCGTAATCCGATTCACCATGGGGGTGTAGGGCTCATTTGGCAGGGTTTTGGTCTTGATAAACCGGGAGGGCTTTGCATTATGGATAAGTGTATTTGTCAGCAAAAAGGGGTATTCCCGATGACCAAAGGCCTGTTCGGGAGCTATAATGGTAAATTTAAAAAAACCCGACCGTGTCTTTATATCAAAACCAAATGGTTCTTCCGAAAGTTTCCCCGGGTCCAACCGGGAAAAGTCGATCCCTTTTGTTGTGAATTTTGATCTGCTGGCAATTTTCCCATTCCCCTTTGTGGAAGTGTTGAAAAGCCCAACCTTTGGTTGATGATCCAGCGAAAAAGGTTCCCACTGACCTTCCTTTAAAACGGATACACCTGCAAAAAAGCTTAGGTTATCAATTCCCATCTCATAGGCTTGGTAATGGGCTTTAAATCCCCCTTTGGGCCGGGGCAGCCCCCCCCATTCCAGGTCAAGGTTAAACTCACTTATTTTTTTAATGGATGTTTCATAACTTCCGGCAAGGAAATAGGAACCGACAGCAGGCAGGGGTCCAAAGGGCTGGAACGGGGTATTGGGGTCCAGGCGACCCAAATTGTTATACAGCAGCAGGGTTTTTAGTCCCTCCACATGGACACCAATTTCGATCTTTTGAATGTGATAATCTTCCAGGATCGAACAGGGGTAGGTATAGGCGCCACGATTCAGTGAAAAGCGGATGACGGGAAAAGGTGTATCATATCCCTTGCCATGGATCTTCTCCACCCAGGGTTCAAGGCCTGGATTTTCCGGGTCCAGTTCAAAACTGATGGAAATCTCCCCGGGGCCACAGCTTTTGTCCACCCGGCTGATGGCCGTAAGATAGTGGGGAATATCAAACCAGCCCTCGGAGGTTGTCAGACTGATCCGAAACATTTTGGGGAACACCTTGAAAAAAATATCTTCCGGCGTCGTTTGGGCAAGGGATGCGGCTTTTTCTAAAAAGGATGAAAAAAGCGAGGCCTCGGGTAATGCCTCTTTGGGTCGAGCAAGCAAGATCCGGATGACCAGTTGGCGCTTTCCTTCCCGAAGCCACAGAACCGGTGAGGCAACAGCAAATCCCAGGGTGGCATCCTGCTGTGTTCCGAGGAGAGCTTTGTTTACCACGCTTCCGAAAATGGGCCAACCGGCATCTGTTTCTTTAAACCCCATGCTCTCCATCATGGGAATGGTATTGATTTTTGTTGAAGTGATCATGTCCATGTCAGACTCCGGAGAAACCAGCCGGTCCCGCTCATAGAACAGGGTTTTAAGGGACACAACCCGGGCAGAGCCCACCATAAGATCATGGTCTGCAAGATAGACCCGGGGGAAATTGTTCTTGGCCTTGGGAGCTGCAAAGCGAGTTCCCCGGGTCAAAAAAACGTTCTGGGCCCGGGGAGCTTTTTTGAAACACAGATAGGCCCTGTCGGAAACCGGGGCCTGGATACGGCATTTGAGTACCTCATCGTAATAAAAATCAAGATGACGCTGGGTGAATCGGTTCTGCTCTTCCCCAATTTTTTCAAACAGACGGATAAAGGTCAGATATAACCCACTGGCAGGAGAGTGGGACTGGTTTTTCAAGGAGGTTTTCA
>CAXHYW010000864.1:0-2131 GCA_964021475.1 uncultured Desulfobacteraceae bacterium
TTCGTGTCTGGTCTGAAGTGGTGTATCAAATTTTTGAACGTGATCCAAGCCTGGGTCCTTATTCTTTTACAGAGCTTAAAAAAATATATGGGGGAAAATGGTGGAAAAAGTATAAAGTTGCCGTTCAAAAGGCCACATTGGAAGGTCTCTCCTATAATAGTGAGTTTAAACTGGTTCTGCCCTCGGGGAAGGTGAAATGGATAAATTCCATCTGTGAACCGGAACCCGAACCAGGACCCAATGGCCATTTCCTCAGGGGAACCGTTCAGGACATCACCGAGCGCAAAAAAATGGAATCACGTATCCAGCAAACCCTGAAAATGGAAGCTCTGGGCACCCTTGCAGGAGGGATTGCCCATGATTTTAATAATATTCTTTCCTCTATCTTCGGGTTTACGGAACTTGCAAAACTGAACTCAACCAAGGATGATGAAACCGTAAACAACCTGAACCAGGTTCTGGAAGCGGGTTTAAGAGCCCGGGAACTGGTGAAGCATATATTGACATTCAGCCGCAAATCAGATGTTCAAAAGGATCTGGTACGGATAGCTTCCCTGGCCAAGGAATGTGTGAAATTTTTAAGGGCTTCGGTCTCCCCGAATATTGAGATAAAACAACATTTTTCCCACCTTGAAAGTATTGTCCTGGCAGATCCCACCCAATTACATCAAGTGTTCATGAACCTTTTTACCAATGCGACCCAGGCCATGAAAAAAAAAGGAGGGGTACTTGATGTGACACTCAAATCCATTGATATATTGCCCGATGACATCTTTCAATTAAAAGGATTGGTACCCGGACAATATGTTCAGCTAACCGTTTCAGACACAGGGTCTGGTATTCCAAAAGAAATAATCGGAAAAATTTTCGAACCTTTTTTCACAACAAAAGTGAAGGGTGAGGGTACGGGGATGGGACTCTCCTTGGTTTATGGGATAATTAAGGAGATGAACGGCCATATTTCCGTCTACAGTGAACCAGGCATGGGGTCTATTTTTCAGGTGCTGATTCCAGAACAAACCACCGGAACCGGAAAAGATGAAACCCATGAACCCAAACTGCCGATAACGGGGAAAGGCAGAATCCTGATTGTTGATGATGAGCCCAGCATTCTTGAATGGACCTCCCTGGCGCTGATAAATCTCGGGTATAAGGTTGTTTGTATGAAAAATGGGGTAGATGCCATTGAACGATTCAAGCAGGACCCCATGGGGTTTGATCTCATTCTAACCGACCTGGCCATGCCTATAATGACAGGTCTTGAGCTGTCATCTCTCATAAAAACACAACGACCTGATATCCCGATTGTTCTGTGCACAGGGTTCAGTGATGGCTTAACTTCTAAAGATATTCAGGCCTGCGGTATTTCCGAGATGATCATGAAACCCATTATTACCAGTGAACTATCACAAATTATAAGTGATTCATTAAATAAACACCCAGGGCAGGATTAAACAATGATACGGATATTGATAATTGATGACGATTCGAAAATCTGTCTTTTTTTCAGCAAACTGCTCAAACAAATGGGATATGAATTTGAAATAGCCCATACCCTCAAAGAGGGCCGTGCGTTCTTTAAAAGTCAGGAATTTGACCTGGTCCTTCTTGACCTGGAGCTTCCCGATGGCAACGGGTTGGATCTACTGCCTGAATTTACCGGCGGGCATCATTCTCCCGAGGTGATTATCATCACCGGAACCGGGGATGCCAGGGGAGCTGAACTTGCCTTTAAATACGGGGCATGGGATTATGTTCAAAAACCTTTTCTCCTTGACGAGGTATCCCTGCCTATTACAAGGGCCCTTCAATATCGAAAGGAAAAACTTACCACCCCCCATTTGATCCCCCTGGTCCGATCCGATATCATTGGCGAATCCAATGCCGTCAAGAAATGCTTAGAAGAGGTTGGGAAAGCGGCGTCAACAGATGCAAGTGTATTGATCACAGGGGAGACCGGAACAGGCAAAGAGTTGTTCGCAAAGGCGATCCACGAGAACAGCAAAAGAGCCGGAAACCCCTTTATTGCCGTTGATTGCGGTGCCCTGCCGGAAACCCTGGTGGAAAGCACCCTGTTCGGGCATGAGAAAGGAGCGTTCACAGGAGCCGGCAAAAAACAGGACGGGCTTCT
>CAXHYW010000865.1:0-2128 GCA_964021475.1 uncultured Desulfobacteraceae bacterium
ATACGGCTGGGATTCCGGGCGTTGATGGTATGTGTCAATTCCACCTGGCCGTCAAGCCCCAGGGTAAGGTTGTTTTCCATGCCGGCGATGTTGGAATTCCATACATAGCTTGTACTTCCGCCATACATATCCCGATCATGATATTCTTCGTTCACCGTGGTATCTTTATCCCGGTAACGGGTAAGGTTTGAGCGATAGGCATAGAACAAAAAATTAAAAAAATCATCGTCTGAAACATCATATGTCCAATTGGTATTAAATCCATACCGGTCTCTTTTTCCTCCCCCAAGGGGTTTGCCACTCCAATAATCGCCGGCATCCCATTGGGCTCGGGTCAGATATTCAGGATGATCCCAATCAACGGAATACATATTTATCCCAAGGGAACCGGTCAGGTCTTCGCTGAAATCATAGGTAAACTTCCCTGTTGCGTTTGCCTTTAACATGTCAGAATTTTCGGTTTTACCATCCTGCTTGGTAATTTCTGCCCCAAAAATAGAATTCAGCTTACCGGTTTCTTGTCCCATGGACATCTGGAACCGCTGGCGGTTCCAACTCCCCATACCCAGCTTAACACGGTTGAAATCACCCCTGTGTTTTGTGACGATATTTACCACGCCGGCCCTGGCAAATTGCCCGTAAAGGGCAGATGACGGCCCCTTGATGACCTCAACATAGGCAATGTCATCGGGTATTACGGCATTGAAATCACCATACCCGTCCCCATGGGAAGTCGATTCATTCAACGGTACCCCGTCCATGAAAATGGCAACACCCGTGTTATGGCCAAGCCTGAGCCCCCGCATGGAAAAAGCACTGGCCACCGCCCCCTGGCCATAATCCTGAATAACAACCCCAGGCACTTTTTCCATGATATACAATGGCTTTTCCAAAAATTGGTTCTGTAATTGGTCCTGTGTTATGATGGTTGCCGAAGGCGGGGGTGGAGAGATTTTGCTGGATTGGCCCTTCACTGTAATCTCATCAAGCTTTAGAACCTTGCTTGATTCTGAAGCCCCTGCATATCCCTGTAAAAGCATCAGGGAAAATAAGGTTATTACTGTAGATTTAAACCAAAACCCCTTGTGATATATCATACATTTTTCTCCTATGTTGAGTCATTAATTTATCCGTCATCCTAATTGACGATAAACGATATTCCAGGAGAAAGGGGAACCCTTGACGGGGACAGGATGCCAGGGTATAATAATCCTTACGCATCCCTGCCTTTTAAGGGAGTGGATTCAAGGGAAACGCAGCCTGCTACTTTTGCCGGTCGCGGCTGCTTTCCCGCCCCTTTCACTAATTTTGATGTTGAGTAAAGTTCCTTGGCACCTCCTCTTCTTTAAATGGACAAAAAATGGGCAAAAAAAAACCACGAAACCATATCATCCGTTTTTATGGATGCATGCCTTCGTGGCTGAAATTATTTATCTTAAATTCTTAAAACGTACCGTTAGCAGCTTCTACTGCCAAATTTGAAGTATACATAATGCTTTCATATGAGTATGTCAATAACAAAAAAAGCAAAACCAATAGTTCGCTCAACTACCGCCAATAGCGTAATTGTCTTTCTGTAACTTTATTTTTCAAACAGGCTGGCACTAAAAATTTGTTGCCGCTGAATCAAGAGCATGTCATACTTGTCGGCATGATTAAAGAACACCATATATGGTTAAGGCTATCATTGAAGGGGAGATCAAGGCGGTTTTGAAAGATGTGTGAAACACAAATGCGTATATCTTAAAAAATGGCCAAGAGGAATTGATTTTGGAATTCGTAGATAAACATGTTAGATAAAAACAATCGAGCCTGCAAAACAGCAGGGTCCATATTAACCCTTTTGATTGTATTCAACCTTGTCTTCCAGGGTATGGCACTTTCTGTACATCGTTATTATTCCCATCATTCTGGACATTTTTTTTCTGATACGCCTGTTTCCCAAAAAGATTATATCGCTGGCAGGTCCCATGCCCATACGCTTCATTAAGATGATTTTTTCCTTGAAGAAATGCCGCCCTTTAAGACAGGAACCACTAAAGAATGCCTGATATGTAAAATTCTCGATACCCTCCACAATCAGATCGGAAGAGCACACGTCTGAACTCCAGTCACTCCGGAGAATCTC
>CAXHYW010000866.1:0-2122 GCA_964021475.1 uncultured Desulfobacteraceae bacterium
GAGATTCTCCGGAGTGACTGGAGTTCAGACGTGTGCTCTTCCGATCTTGGAAGTTCTTCTTCCGACATGTAATGATTCCCTTGTTCACAAGATTCATAACCCCGTCGGAAATCATTTCCGAATGAATTCCAAGGTCATTTTTATCTTCCAAAAAATTTAAAATCGCATCTGGAATTTTACCAAATCCAAGTTGGAGGCAGTCACCGTCATTGATCAATTTGGCCACATTGGCCCCGATCTGTTTTTCCACTTCTCCGATAGGGGACGGCGGCACATGGACCATGGGGCGGTCACTTCTGATAAAATGATCGATCTGGCTTACGTGCAAAAATGTGTCCCCATAGGTTTTGGGCATGAGGGAAGACATTTCCACAATCACTTTTTTGGCACTTAACGCTGCCTGGAGAGAGTAATCAACCGCCACTCCCAGACTCACATTTCCCTGGTTGTCCGGCAGGGAAACGGCCACAAGGGCCACATCCACGGGCAAAAACCCGTCCCTGAAAAGGGCGGGGTATTCCTTTAAAAAACAGGGGGTGAAATCCGCCCGTCCCTCCTTTATGGCAAGGCGTGAATTCCCCCCTGCAAACATGGCATTGTGACGGAAGGATTTTTCATGTTCGGAAAAACAATATTCGCCCTTGCCAAAGGACATCATGTGAACGATCTCAACATTTTTTAGGGCGTCAGCTTTTTTAACCATCGCCTCCAGGACAGGCTCTGGGGTTCCGGCTCCGGTTCCGCATACAATTCTGTCCCCTGATTTTATCAGGCCGGCAGCCTCATTTACATCAACCAGCCTGGTGCTCACATATTGGGTCCAATCCATTAAAAATTCTCCTAACCCATATTTAAAATAACTATTTTTTGATACCCAACAATTTTTTTGCAAGGTCCTGCTTTGTTGCCATATCCATCTGGCGTGATATCATGATCCGCTGGGTTTGGGCTTATACGGGGCCGATCCCCAGGCTTGTTAAAGAGCCCCACATGGAATGGCCCATCCTTGTACCCCAGCGTATTTTTTCCATGGTATACTGGGCATTGCTCATTCTGACGGTTCCACCTGCCATTATGACATCGGCGTCATTAGATTTTATCTGGTAATATTCCATCTGTCTTGAGAACATGGATGAAGTACAATTCCTGTGGACGGCTACGCCGGGAACTGTTTCCGGAAATCCAGCCTTGTAGGCCGCAACCATTGCTATATTGTTTTTCATATTTGTCTTCTAATAATTGCATCCCCAGATCACATCATTAATTAGACTGCCGTCCAGATCTGCCCGTTTTAATAATTCCTGCATTACCGTGATGGTAATTTCCAGGGCTGTCAAATTCTTAAAGGCTTTTCCATGTCCGCCGACGGCTGTTCTGCAGGCGGTTACTATTGCAACTTCGTTCATATGGGTACTCCTTATTTTCCTATAAATTCAGGTTTTCTTTTTTCTAAAAATGCGGTCATCCCTTCTTTCTGGTCATCGATCGAAAAAAGTTTCGCTCAGGCAATTGTTTCAAATGAGACCCCTGTTCCCAGGTCCCTTGTCAATGACCTGTTTTTGCAAGTTCCATGGCAATTTTAGGACCTGCCGCAATTTTTGCGGCAATTGACATTGCTTCATCCAAAAGATTTTCTTCACAAATTTTGGTACAAAGGCCGTAATGGAGTGCTTTTTTGCATCAATCATATTACTCAGAAAAATCATCTCCTTGACCCTTGCCTGTCCAATCAGTCTTGGCAGTCTCTGGGTGCTGCCTCCCCCCCGGAAAAATGTCCACCTTTATTTTCTATTTCACTTACCTGTTTGGAACCAGGTTCTTTGATAAAAATTCCAAATAGTGCGGTTGACACAAGGATGAAAACTACCAGGATGAATGCAAATCGCCACGCCTCCAACGAATAGATTCGAACCCCTTCTTCCATAATCCCTTGCCATTTTTTATCCAGAGCCCACCCGAATAAAGGCTGAACCACAGCAGCACCTAAAGATCCTCCCATATTTGCAAGCCCAATCGAACAACCGGAAAGGGCTAAAGGATTGACCTCTTTGGTACAGCTCCAGATGATAACAAAAAGATCGGAAGAGCGTCGTGTAGGGAAAGAGTGTGCCTCTATGTGTAG
>CAXHYW010000867.1:0-2119 GCA_964021475.1 uncultured Desulfobacteraceae bacterium
ATATATCAATGTTTTGATGTCTCGTTTAGATCCAATATTTTGCTATTTAGATAATCTTTGGTTTGATATCTGGAGATTTTCATTAATTTTTTAGTAATATTGGACATTCGTCTCAGCTGGGCTTGAATTTTATTTATTCTCGTATAATTCAAGTCGTTTTCAGACATATCCATTAAAATAAGATCAAAGTATCCGGAAATACTCATCAATGGTTGATTCATTTCATGGCAAACAGCACCAGAAAGTTCAAGTGCCCCTTGCAGTCGGTCTTTTTCTCTATCTATTTGTTCTTCGTCTTTGCGCTTTGTAATATCTATGGCAATGCCAGCAAGCTGATCATGTTTATTTTCAGAGTCGTTGCTTATCTTTCCTATCACCTCTACCCAACGGTAGCCCCCGCATTCCATTAAAATCTGTATGTCACATCGAAATTTGTCTTTTTTATTTTTAAAATAATCCTTAACAATATTTAAAAATTTTGTCCGATCGTCTGGATGGATCTTTTTCAGTATACTTCGAATTGAAAATTGGAGATTATCTGTTTTTCCTGGAGATGATCGAAATATTTCAGAGGTACTCCATATATACCCCCTTCTGATATCATACTGCCATGCACTGCATGCGGTTATTTTCTGAAGTATATCAATCTGTTTTCTTTTCGCACTTAACCTGTCCCTTAAAACAGCACTTGAAATCAGAAAAGCAGTGGTACGTAATAAGGCAATTTCTGCGTCAGACCAGTCATATTCCCGTTCGCAGTCATCAAAACCAAGTGTTCCCCACCATTCATTCTCAACGGTAATCGGAATAGTTAACATGGATTTTATATTCTGTCCTTCCTGATTTGACTTGAGCCAGGATGCCTGTAGTTTATCGGTAATAACTTTCTGATATTCACCTTTTATCCTGCTACCAATCATCTCCTTGTAAATAGGTTGGTCGATTTTTGTTTTAAATCTGTTGAAAGCGGGAAGCCCTATTTGGATATATCTTTTATTTGAAGCCCATTCAAATGTATAATCTTGAACAATATACTCTTTTGTTAGTTCCAATGTCTGAAAAATCCAAACTCTGCTTACACCTGTAATTTTACCCAAATCGCCCAGAAGATTATTGACTCCCTCTGGCCAGCCCCTGCCATTAGTCAGGTCTTCTGCACTGCGGGCTATTGCAGTTAAAAGGTCGGATTGTATATTTCCATCAATAGCAAGCCCAAGATTTTTAAACTTTCCTTTACGTAACACCATGGGGGAACTCCTTAAATGTTCCGATTAATTTTAATAAGGGTATTTTAATACATATCGGATTTCAAAACAAATTTAATTATAGACTGAGTTTTTTCACAGCAATCTATGCCGTTTAACACGGTGGCCCAATACCCTGAAACCCATGAAATACACGGCCCATTGGACAATCTTTAAAAAGGGATTATCTTAACCCCTTAAATATTTGAGGCAATAATTGTCCGGGGTAACGCCCGATGGATGAATAAAACATATCGGTATACCGCCGATTTTGAGGGAAACCATGGATATTGAAACAGTATTAAATGAGCGAAGTGAATCTAAATGTGAATTGTGTGGTGCCATTGAGGGGTTGGGGGTGTATGAAGTTGCCCCGGCCTCAGCCCAGGGGGCGGATGGTTGCCTGCTGGTGTGTGAAACCTGCCATGAGCAAATAGAAAATCCTGAAAAAATGGAGGCGCTTCACTGGCGTTGTCTCAACGACAGCATGTGGAGCCAGGTGCCAGCGGTTCAGGTGATGGCATGGCGGATGCTCACCCGCCTGAAGGGTGAGGGGTGGCCCCAGAACCTGCTGGACATGCTCTATCTGGAAGATGATATTCTGGCCTGGGCCCGGGCCACGGGTGAAGGAGAAACTAAGGGGCAGGCACTCAAGTATATGGACTGTAATGGGATTGAGCTTGCTTCCGGCGATACCATCACCGTGATCAAGGATTTAGATGTAAAGGGGACCAGCTTTACGGCAAAAAGAGGGACGGCGGTCCGGGGAATTTCCCTGGTGGCAGGTAACCATGAGCAGATTGAGGGCCGTGTGAAGGGGCAGCAGATTGTCATTCTAACCAAATTTGTGAAAAAATCCAAATAAGACAAATAAA
>CAXHYW010000868.1:0-2117 GCA_964021475.1 uncultured Desulfobacteraceae bacterium
ATTCTCCGGAGTGACTGGAGTTCAGACGTGTGCTCTTCCGATCTGGCAAAAAACATTATCTTTAAACTGGATAATAGACTTAGTTGAAGACTTTTAAAATTCGGACCAGAATTAAAAGCACTATACCACCGACACCAAGGGCAAAGCCGAGTGTTGCGACAATCAAATTCAGCTTCCCGGGCCGGAATGCTTTATCGATTTGCCGGGTAACGCAATAAATATTTAAGCCAAATATCAACGGGTAGTTAATCAGACCCATTGAGACCGCAATCAGGACCATCACCATCGGTCTTTGAAGAACAGTTGCCATGAGAAGACCTGATGTAGCCACCAACAGCATGTAGGCAACACTTAATTGTTGAGTTTTTTTGTCATTGGTCTTAAACACCTGTTGTACCAGGTTTCCAAACAGTCGCTTGACTCCATCCATTACTGCCAGATATCCACCCCAGAAAGCCGCAAACAGGGCTATCATAAATACTGGAAAAACCCAATCCCCAAGTGTTTGGGTGAATATCTCCGATAGTTTTAAGGAGATTTCAATTCCTTCCGGGACTATCCCACGAGGTCTTAAAACCGTAGCACCCACGGACAAAAATATAACTGCTACCAAGCAAGAGATGATCATGCCCAGCCTGATATCAAAGAGTGATTTTTTCAAAGCAGCCAATAATGCATGTTTACCAGATGTCTGATCTTCATTTATCCAGTCCTTCCTTTTTTTCAGAGCCCATTCTGACATAAAAATCGAGCTGGCCGGATCAGTCGGAACTCTCAAGATGGCCACAATCACTATCCATACACCTGCAACGGCTGGTATGGTGGGAACAAGCCCGCTTGCAATGGTTCCCAATTGGGGGGGCGAAACTAAAAATGCCAGGCTTGCTGTCAGAACGATAATTAAGACCAAAAACTTAGATATCAACTCGATACTTTTATATTTACCCCCCAGGACAACACCAATTGTGACTAAAAAAAGGATGACACACCAAACCCGAAAGCTGATCGCAGGAATAGCTGTGAACAAAACGGAACTGCTCAATCCCAGCACGGATGACATGATTAGAGGCGGAGTGATAAACATAAACAGCATCAGCACTTTCAGTAAAAAACGGCCGGTCTTTATCTGAGCATAACCATCTATCAGGGTTTTACCGGTTGCTACGGCATAACGGGGTCCGTATTCGTAGTTCGGGTAGTAAAATATATGGACCATTAATACCATCCATAACAGTGCATGTCCGTATAAAGCGCCAGCATAAGTTAAAAGTGCCAGATGAGTTTCACCGATACAAAGAGAAGCAAATATTATTCCAGGCCCTAAAGTTTTGAGTTTTTTGCTCAGGATCTCTTTCATAAACACTCCGTTTGAATGTATTGCAAAATTATTTTTATCCCGTCAGCCTATTCAATTTTGTCTAATTAAAAACCAATAAGTGAACCATCGGGAGCTGAAGCTGTAAGCGTCGCCTCGAACCTATCGGGGCAATGTCTGCTGTTACAATTTTTCTTCCTTTAACAGGTTTAAAATGCCACCTATTTCAAGGATTTTCAATATTTCTGGTGAAAGGGGATCTGCTTTTATGGTTATATTTTTATTTACATTGATAATTTTAGACTCATTTATCAAAACCTCGGCCCTATCCTGGGGGTCGAATTCAGCCGCAATTCTCGGTGCTGTTAGCAGAGGTAATCCAATAGCAATGGCATTGCGAAAAAAAATCCGGCCAAAAGACTCTGCAACAATACATCCGATTCCAAGTGTCTTAAGAGCAGCCGGTGCATTTTCCCGGCTCGACCCGCAACCGAAATTGATCCCGCTGATTATGATGTCCCCATCAGATACGTTGACTGCAAATGAAGGCAGTATGCTTTCCAATACATGTTTTTGAATCTTTTCCATGTCTGCATTCAAGTATTGTCCGGAAACGATGGCATCCGTATCAATATTATCCCCCAATTTCCACACCTTCCCTTTAATCAATTCCATTTTTTATTTTCCTCGATCAGTTCTAAGCTTCTAATTATATACTTCCGGGATCAGTTATTTTACCCTTGATGGCAGATCGGAAGAGCGTCGTGTCGGGAAAGAGTGTGCCCCTATGTGTAGAGCTCGG
>CAXHYW010000869.1:0-2110 GCA_964021475.1 uncultured Desulfobacteraceae bacterium
CCCATAAAAAATCCTATACCGGATATTATCTGGGCAAACTGTTGAATCCGTAAATCTTACATATTATGGGACTATTGGCTTATCTATGGGTGGATCAAGCAGACATCGGTGTCACAGGGACAGGCGCCATCCACTTCACAGGCATAGGCAATCCTGGACGCTTTTTCATGCATGCTGTCTGATATGTCCGGGAACGCTTCACTACACCTTATTTTTTTCAAATTTTTTTTTGACGGAATACCTTCCAGACTCTGACCCGTTAACTTACCGGTCAGCCCAGAGATAATTTCTGCATCTTCCCCGTTGGTGGTCACGATAACAGGCACCTGGTAGGGACGAATCACCCTGGAAATGGCCAGATTTGTCAGCCTTCTTGTTACAAGGGAACCAGGGGCATATTTGATCAGCATACAGGTTTTGTCATCTTGATCTATCAGAAAATCAACCTTTATCCTGGCTTTTTGATTTCCAGCGGTGATGATTAATTCTTCATTCGGTCGAATCTGATGTTTTTCATATCCAAGTGTTTGAACCAAGTGTTTTGAAATTTTCTGTCGATACCGTTCATCATGGGTATCGATGCGCACTTCACCCGATAAAAAATCGATTAGCTCTCCTAAAATAAGATGATGGGGATTTTTTTCCATATGGTTACCTCCGGGATCGGCATAAAAAGAGCTTGGCCTTCATTCCATAAAATTTAAATATTTCATACCCCCTATTCTAATACCTAAAATCTATATTGTCCATTGGATACCATGCTGCCCAGCAATTCTCGGCAACCAAGACTGATGGTACCATCGGAAAAATACAAATCTCCAAAATAGGACGCAGATTTTCAGGATTACTAATCTGCGCCTATCTGCGTCCTATAAAAATTAAGGCCTTCCGAGATTGGAGAACTATTTATTTCGGGGTGCCCAAGCTCAGGCCAGGCTAATCCTTTTGTTTTATCCCGGTCCGCGAAAAGTAGGTATCTATCCTATTGCCTCCCCCTCTCAAATCATGTATCTATTTGATAATTCAACTTTTGAGCATAGGATTGCAGCATACGGGTATGATTAAAGCAAGATTAGAACAATTCAACGTGCAACTCGGCCAAGCCTCCGATGTAAAGCACAGAATCTTCATCTACTACATGATATTCTTTACCGTGATGTCCCTGTTCACGGTAGTGACCAATACCCTGTCCGGTCTGGACTATTCCTACAACTATAAATGGCTATTCATAGCCCTGACCACAGCAACCTTTCTTTTCCTGGCCCTGGGAAAGTGTCATGAACGAACCCTTCACAGAATGGGAATTTATTTTCTTTCCCTGATTATCCTGCCGATCTGCTGGCTATCCAGTTCCGGCCTGGTGTCTCCCAGCATTATCTATTCAGCTCTAGCACTGATCATGATCAACACTCTGGTTTCTGGGTGGGAGCGCGTTTTCCTCAACCTGTGCCAAATTGTGCTGGTCTTTTGTCTGATAAGCCTGTTCTATTACCACCTCGGTCTGTTCAAAGCTATGAGTCCCAGGCAGCAATTCATTGACTGGATCATCAATGTTCCGGTTGTATTCGGATTTGTCGCCCTACTCCTGACCACCTTTGAAAAAGCCTATGAAGCAGAACGCTCGGACAACATCAGACACCAACGAATATTAGAGAAGCTCTCGGTCACGGACAGTCTGACAGGCCTCTTTAACCGCTCCGGCATGGAGGAAAAAATTAGGAGCTTCATCAATTCATTTAAACGAACCCACCATCTTTTTTCCATTCTCATGATCGATATTGACCACTTCAAAGCTTTTAACGATGCCAGCGGCCATCTTGTGGGGGATCAATGCCTGAAGACCGTGTCAGGCATATTGAAGCAAACCGCTTCGCGAGAAACGGACTGGGTTTGCCGGTACGGCGGTGAAGAGTTCATCATGGTCCTGGGATACACCGATACCGAAGGGGCGATCAATATTGCCGAAGGGGTTCAGGCGAACCTTGCCCGGGCTGCCATCCCCCATGCCGGGACTGGCAGAACCGTAACGGTCAGCATAGGGATAGCCACCATTAACCAGGAGAACCTGAGCACAGACCTGATCCTGTCCCAGGCAGACCAGGCCCTGTAC
>CAXHYW010000870.1:0-2107 GCA_964021475.1 uncultured Desulfobacteraceae bacterium
ACGCCCACTCCTGCCTGGAAATACGGGGCTCACGCAGGTGACCCGCTCGCATTGCCATTGACCTTGCCTTGATTACAACACCCGCCCGGACAGTCCCGGACATTTTAAGAAAATGCGGTGAAAAAAAAGTGGCCGGTGCCATTATTATCGCAGGTGGTTTCAGGGAGCTTGGGGAAAAAGGAAAACAACTTGAATCAGAAGCGGTCGCCGTTGCAAAACAGACCGGTGTCAGATTAATCGGGCCAAATACATCTGGAATGATTAATCTTAAAACCAATATGAATCTTGTGGGTATTCAAAACGCCCCCAGGGGAAACATCGCCTTGTTGTGTCAAAGCGGAAACATGGCGCTGACACTTATCACAGAGGCGACAATCCGTAAACACGAAGGGTTTACCTACTATGTAGGGGTTGGAAATGAATCCGACATCAAGTTTCATGAATATCTTGAATTTTTCAGAAATGATCCGGAAACCAAAGCCATACTGATGTATGTTGAGGGCATGAGTGAAGGACGAAAATTTTTACAAGAAGCCCATAAGACCAGTATTAAAAAACCAATCATACTTCTAAAGAGCGGAAGGTCTGCCACGGGTAAAAAATCGGCAGGGTCCCATACCGGTTCTTTAGCCGGGATGAGTGAGGTATCAAATCGGGCCTATGCCCGGGCCGGTATCATCGTGATTGAAAATTCAGATGAGCTGTTTCCCGTAGCAGAGACCCTTTCAAGTCAACCCTCGATTAAAACCAATAACGTTGCCATTCTTGCCGATGGCGGAGGTCATGCAACCATTGCTGCGGATCTTTTGAGTGATTACGGGGTTAATTTGCCTGAATTGTCTGAGCGAACAAAGGAAAAATTACGGGAGCTTCTGCCGGAAGCCGCATCTGTTGTCAATCCCGTTGATGTGGCAGGCGGGACTGATTCTGATCCCAGTTTGTTTGCAGATTGTGCCAAGATTATCCTGAAGGATCCCAATGTTGGTGGGTTATTGGTGGTTGGACTTTTTGGCGGGTATGGTATCCGGTTTGAAGAAAGCCTTGCCATTGGTGAGGAAGCCGCAGCCCATCGATTCGGGGCAATGGTAAAAAAGAGACACAAACCGATTTTTGTACATTCCCTTTATAGTTCATATGACTCAAGAGCGCTGGATTTACTTCGGCATTATGATATTCCGGTTCATGATTCTCTGGATATCTCCTGTAAATGCGTGGCCTCGCTTTGTAAATATGGAAATTATTTAAAATCATACCATGGGAAAACCAATTTTGTTTTTAACTGGGGGGCCAAGGCAAAAAAAGAGGGCCAGCAGATTATTGATAATGCTCGCAAAGAAGGCCGTCATGCGCTTTTAGAACACGAGGCAAAACAATTGATCAAGTTGCATGGTGCCCCGACCTCGGTGGGCCAGGTGGTTCAAACCCCGGAGGATGCCTGGGCCATAGCCTCCAAAATCATGGGGAATAAAGAAGGCAATGGCAGTGTTGTGCTAAAGATTGTTTCACCCGATATCCTGCACAAAAGTGATGCCCGTGGGGTTCTGTTGAACCTGGGTTCAAAAAGTGAGGTAAAACTTGGTTTTCAGCAGATTATTAAAAATGCCAAAGCCTATAATCCGGATGCAGACATCCGGGGTGTCCTGGTAGCTCCCATGGCGCAACAGGGTCTTGAAATCATTATTGGCACCAAAATAGATGAACTATTCGGACCGGTGATCATGTACGGACTGGGTGGTATCATGGTTGAAATCATGAAAGATGTCACCTTCTGGGTTTTACCGGTGTCGAAGGCTTCCTGTAAAAAAATGATAGAGGATACACGGTCTTCGGTGCTGTTGGACGGTGTCCGGGGTCACAAAGGATATGATAAAGCTCGGTTGAGAAAGCTTATTTCCATGTGTTCGGAGCTGATTGAATCCTACCCTGAAATTGAAGAAATGGATCTGAACCCGGTTCTTCTTTATGAGGAGGGACTGGATGTGGTGGATGCCAGAATAATATTAAAAAAACAGGAACCCAAGAACCCTTAGGTCAGCAACAACTTGACCCAATAAATGAAGAAGATCGGAAGAGCACACGTCTGAACTCCAGTCACTCCGGAGAATCT
>CAXHYW010000871.1:0-2106 GCA_964021475.1 uncultured Desulfobacteraceae bacterium
TAATCTGATAGCCGGGTGGCAGATTGCTTGTGGACAACCCAAATTTTTTGAGGGTGTTAAAGTCAAAGATATAGTGATTGGGACTTGTTTTAATAACCGGGATATTTGCGGGAGATTCTCCGTCAAGGATACGCAACGCAAGATCTGCTGCCGCGATTCCCTGTGATTCCCCTGTGGTCAGCATGCCGCCCAAGATGCCATGGTTCAGGTGAAAATCCCAAAAACTGTAAACCGGCCTGTTGCTGGCAGCGGTAATCAGATCAGCACTCTGTTCCAAAGAATAGGTATTGCCGGACTTGTCCGATGTAAAGGCCAAAAGCAGGACAACGCTCTCCTGCGGCAACTGCCGGACCTTATCAACCACCTCGGTCATATCCAGATCCGTCAGAGTAATAAATTTCAAACGATCTTTAAACCCGGGTATGACAGAGTTCAAAAGTTTTAAGCTTGCCTTCCCCGTAACGGTTCCGTCCACCACAGAGTAAATTTTGTCTAAATTCGGATGAATGGTCAAAGCAGCTTCTATGGTTTCTTTTATGCCGAATGATTCCACCAATCCGGTGAAATTAGGAGTGTTGGCAATAAATTCATCTTTAAAATAGTTTACCCCGCAAAACACAACCGGTGTATGATTGAAAATCCGATTATGGTGGCGTAAAAAATGAAAGGCATGGTCATCGGATGAAATAACAACATCAAATTTTTTATCTTGATATTTATAGGTCAGCAAACCCGCCAGGTTCTCAAGATACCGGTCATCAAAAATCCGTTTGGTATCCATATATTCGGTAAATGTTTCAATCGGATAAGAGCTGTTCTTCAATTTTTTATCAATACCCTGGGAAATATTGTCTGTCCAGCCAAGCTCCCTGTGATAACTGTGGAGGATCAGAATACGCTTGGCCTCCATTTGAGCGGCAGCTTTGATTGCAGCCGGAAATATTAAACCAATAATAATAGACATAACAAATAGGATTCTCAAAAAGCCCAACTTCACCATAAATTCCCCAAGGTATTGATGACTATTATTTAAATGGTTTCGCTGCCTTCTATGGAGACCATATGATAACCTGCAAAAGCAAGCCAGGCAACAGCGGTTTTCTTGTCGGTGAAAAATTCAACCTCATAGTTTGTGATATCTTTGAATATATTTCTGGCCTGCCATATTTGAATTTCAGATTCTCCGTTCACAACCGCATGATGGGTGAGGGTGCCGGTTATGTCAACCTTTACAAGTTCGTTTGCAAGACGTTCTGCCGCGGGTGTGCTAATTTCCCAATTTCTACCGTCATGGAGAATGCCCCATTTCTTGCCCTTGTAAAATTGCAAAACCAAGGATTTAAGGTCCGTAAAATGTTGAATGACAACCCTTTCATCCCAGGACAAAAAAGACTCAATCAGGAGAAAATTGGCATAGGGAGTCAAGGTGTAAAAATGAGTTTGAATCTTCATGTATATCCCCTCATAAGATATATTTGGCCGCCATGGCAGAAAGATCTTTCAAGCTATAAGGCTTGGTAATATATTCTCTGATTCCAATATCCAAGGCCCGTTGTTTGTCAAAGGTATCGCTGTGTCCGGTGCACAGGATTACCGGCAGCTCCGGTCGTATTGAAATCATCTTTTTAATGAGCTGCTCCCCGGTCATACCGGGCATGGCCATGTCCGTGATGAGCAGGTGAAAAAAGTCAGGATCTTTTGTAAAATATTCCAGGGCTTCTTTACCGGAACCGGCAATGACAACGGTGTACCCAAAGGTTTTAAATATTTTTTTAACAATAATGGTGATTTCCTTTTCATCGTCCACAAATAAAATATTGCCCGGGCCTGACCGACCCTTTAGATCCTCTATCCTGAGGCCCACGGGTAAAGGGGGTTCATGGACCGGCAAGAAAACTAAGAATTCGCTCCCTTTTCCCAACTCACTCTGGCAGACAATATCACCCTTATATTTTTCAACAATTCCACGGGAGGTGGTCAGTCCTAAGCCAGTTCCGATACCCGTATCCTTGGTTGTAAAATAGGGCTGAAAAATTTTATCCCGTATCCCAGGATCAATACCCTCCCCATTGTCGATAACACTTAATTTAACATACCCTCCGGCTG
>CAXHYW010000872.1:0-2104 GCA_964021475.1 uncultured Desulfobacteraceae bacterium
TGGGTGTTGCCGTCTGCCCCCTCCACGGCCAGACATTGGAACAGGTTCTGGCCCGGTCAGACCAGGCCCTCTATCAAGCAAAAACCGCTGGCCGGGACCGGGTCGAATGGATTTCTCTCCCATAAATTTGTGAGAGATCACAGTTCCCGGAACATTCAAAAGTAGGGATTCCATTGATTGACAAGGGGCTTTAATTTTATTAAGGAATTAGTTGCAAGATGATACTGGTTTTTTTTTAAACCTGATCTTTTTAAAATGGGAATATCGCTTGGGCGGTATCATTCATATTTTCATGATATGCGGATAGAAAAGACGCAATATCTAAAATTACGAAGATATGCGGACAAGCGCATATCAAGGATAAACGGAGAACTGCCATGCATGGATTTTATAATCAGATTTTAATAATTGATCTTTCAAGTAACAATAGTCAGGTGGAAAAGATAGATGACAAGATTTATTCAACCTATCTTGGGGGGAAAGGTCTTGCCTCCTGGTTATTATCCGAAAAAAATCCTGTGGGGGTGGATCCTCTTTCCAAAGAAAATCATTTGATTTTTGCCACAGGACCCGCCACAGGTGGGTTAACATGGGGATCGTCAAGGTATGGGGTATTTACAAAATCCCCGTTAACCGGTCTTTATGCAGAGTCATATTCCGGTGGAAGAGTACCCGAAGCCATCAGTGCAACAGGGTTTGATGCCATTGTTATTAAAGGATGTTCCAAAAATTTATCCATGCTTGAGATTACACCCGATGGTGTTGTGTTTCATGATGTAACTGATTTTAAAGGTAAAGATACGTTTGAAACTGAAGATTTGATTAAGCAACGTTATTTTTCGAAGAAAATAAAAAAAGGGAAAAGAGGGGCCGTGGTAATTGGCCCGGCTGCTGAAAATGGGGTTGCATTTTCAATTATCAAAAATGACGGGTGGCGGTGTGCGGGCAGGGCTGGTACAGGAACTGTCATGGGATCGAAAAACCTGAAAGCCATTATATTTTCAGGTGATAAAAAACGGAACCCCCATAATCCTAAAGCGTTGCAAGCTCTATCCAAAGATCTGGCAGCAGAGTCTAAAGAAAGTCCAGTGGTTCATGCGTATAAATCCATGGGTACATCTCAGATGGTCAAAATCATGAATGGGGCCAATGCCTTTCCAACTAAATATTGGACAAAAGGAAAAGCACCCCATTGGGAAAAGATATCAGCAGATGCCTTGCATAATCAATGCAAAGTCAAACCCCATGCATGCGCCAAATGCTTTTTATCCTGCGGCAGGATGACACAAGTTCAAGAGGGGCGTCATAAAGGGTTGATTATCGAAGGCCCTGAATATGAGACCATTTATACTTATGGTGGTCTTTGCATGGTGGAATCCATTGAAGAGATCGCCTATTTAAACCATATTTGTGACAGCTTAGGGATGGATACAATGACGGCCGGAAACCTTGTTGCCTTCACCATGGCTGCATATGAACAGGGCAAGTCTGATTATGAAATCAAGTTTGGGGATGTAGATGCCATAGCAACATTGCTTAACCTGATTTCTGAAAGAAAAGAAATCGGGGCGATACTATCTAAAGGTATCCGTTTTGCTGCAAAAGAATTTAATATGGAAGATCAGGCAGTCCATGTAAAGGGGATGGAACCGGCAGGGTATGACCCCAGAGCCCTTAAGGGCATGGGATTGGCTTATGCAACATCGGACAGAGGCGCATGTCATCTTCGGGCCACGTTTTATAAACCCGAATTGGCAGGCATGATTGATCGTGATCAAATTGAAGGAAAAGCAGAATTGTTTGTTGACTTTGAAGACCGGCTTACCCTGTTTGACTCAATGATTCTTTGCAAGTTTTTCCGGGATATTTATCCCTGGGATCTTTTGGGCGAGTTGATTACTGCCTCCACCGGTATTGATGGGTCTGAAGAACATTTAGCATCCATTGCCCAGACCATCTCTTCAATTGTCAGAGATTTCAATTTAAGAGAAGGAATGAAAGCCTGTGATGAAACATTGCCAAAACCCTTTTTCATAGCGTTGGAAGACAGTGGTGGTGTCTTAAAAGAAGAGGAAATGGATCAATTAATGAGCGATTATAAATC
>CAXHYW010000873.1:0-2104 GCA_964021475.1 uncultured Desulfobacteraceae bacterium
ATACTGGAACGAATAAATTTCTGCCCGCCAAACCCCGGATTGACGCTCATGATCAAAACAAAATCCAGCTGGTCAATGATCCATTCAATGCAGGACAGAGGCGTACCGGGGTTCAAGGCAACCCCCGCCTTTACATCAAAACTTTTAATGAGTTGAAGGCTTCTGTGAAGATGGGGGCAGGCTTCTGCATGGACCGAGATATAATCGGCACCCGCCCTGGCAAAATCCGGGATAATCAAATCCGGTGTTTCAATCATTAAATGCACATCTAATTTGAGTTGGGTAACGCGTTTGCAAGCCTCCACAATAATGGGGCCATAGGTGATATTGGGCACAAACTGGCCATCCATAACGTCAATATGGATCCAGTCGGCACCCCCCTTTTCAACCCTGACAAGTTCTTCTCCCAGGCGGGTGAAATCAGCCGATAATATAGACGGGGCAATTATTCCCATAATAGTTCTCCTGTATCATCCTCCTGTTTCCAGGGGTCAATGATTCGTGTTTTTACCAGTTTAAAATCAACAAAAATGCTTACTTTAGTTTTAATTCCAGCAGGAATCAATATATTAATATCTTTGCCCGGCGTAAAATACTCGTTAAAAAGGTCAAGGGTAAATCCCAGGAAATCTGTTTCCACCCGTACATGTCTTTTTAAAAATCCAGGGCTCAACGGGTATGATACCAGGATCAGTCCCGTTAAATCTTCCGGGGCAAGTTCCAAGCCTTCTGTTTTGTTATTGACCCACAATTTAATGGGGGTGAAAGAAAACACCGGTTTTCCAAACTCTGGTGTTTGGGACAGCACAATTCCCGGTGCTTGATTGGGATCTGCCTTGGATACAATTTTAGAAATCTGGAGATGCCCTCTTTCAATCAGGCTCACAGCGGTATTTAAGTCTACCCCGGTGAGGTGTGGCATCACCTGGGCCAGGGGTTGCGCTCCACGACTTACCAGAAAACTGCAAAGGGAATTGCTTTTAATCCTGGACAAGGCCGGGGGGGATTGGGCAATGATCTGATCTTTTCCGGTGCTGTTGCTGTGAACATAGGAGAGGGTCCCCAGTTTGAATTCTTTTTTTTCAAGGATCAACAGCGCCTGCTTTAAAGAAACCTGCCGAAAATCCGGGAGGGTGTTTTCCTTTTGACCCTTGGAAATGGTAATTACCACATCCCGGCCTTTTTTGATGGTGCTTCCCGGAGGCGGATCCTGAAATATGACGCCGTATTTGGGAATGATATCATCATATTGGGTGCCATGGAGTTTGGGATTAAGACCCATATTGGTGAGGGTTTCCAAAACATCGATAATATTGTTACCCGTAAGCTTGGGCAAAACAATTTCCTTTGCACTTCGGGTAAAGACACTGATGGCAAAATATCCCACAGCGACTGCAATGAAAACTGCCATGAAAAAAACAAATCCATATTTTGCGACAGATTTCATTGGGGTTTATGGGCTCTTTTTAACCGGGCGATAAAAAACCCATCCATATGAAGTGCATGGGGATATGTTTTAAAGCAATGATCCTTTGTGTTGAAGCTTGCATTGGGAGATTTAGAAATATCTTCCATGGTAAGCTGAGAATAGTCTTTCCTCTTTTGTAAAAATGCAGTGATCACCTGTTCATTTTCTTCCGGTTCACAGGAGCAAACAGCATATACCAGTATCCCGCCGGGCTTCACTAAATTTGCCGCTGCATTGAGCATCTTTTTTTGCTGGGCACAAAGTCTTAGAACATCTTTTAAGGTTCGTTTCCATTTGGTGTCGGGATTCCTGCGCATGACCCCAAGTCCTGTGCAGGGGGCATCCAGAAGAACCCGGTCAAAATACCCGTCAAAATCTTTAATGGTGGTATTCAACAGATTAATCTGCCGGGTCTGTATGTTTTCGATTCCCAGCCGCTGGGCCTCAGCTAGGAGGCTTTCCAGTTTATTTTCTTCCAGGTCAGCTGCGATGATCTTTCCCTGGTTGTTCATTAACTGGCCGATATGGCATGCTTTTCCCCCGAGACCTGCGCAGGCATCCAGAATGGTTTCGCCTGGTTGTGGATCCAAAATCTGACTCACCATCTGGGCTGCTTCATCCTGGATTTGGAAAAAC
>CAXHYW010000874.1:0-2087 GCA_964021475.1 uncultured Desulfobacteraceae bacterium
GTTGAAGCCGTATTTGTAAAAAACGGTCGAATCATTTCCCTTGGATCAAAAAAAGATATTTTTGAACAAAAGGAGTCTCGGACAAAGCTGATGGATCTGAAGGGGAAAACACTCCTGCCTGGGTTTATTGCCGTTCATACCCATCCGGACCTTTCCGCATATCTTCATAGCTTTATTGACCTGAGCGGTTTCACCAACAATACGCCGGAAGCGGTTTGGGAACAACTGGCAATTGCTGTGAAAAACACACCAAAAGGGGAATGGATTTTCTGTAAAGGGTTTGATCCGATGCTTGTGAAAGGCCTTAAGGCGCCTGGAATCCGTGAGCTTGATGCCATCAGCCCTGAGAACCCGCTGGTGATTCTGGCCCAAAGTCTGCATTCTGCTTGGGCAAATTCCAAAGCGTTTCAAGAAATAGGTATCACATCAAAAACCCCTGACCCCGCTCCGGGAAGTTTTTACCAGAAAGACAAGAAAGGAATGCTGACCGGTTTTATTTCAGAAGTGGAAGCCATTAAACCTTTCAGTAAGGCTGCAATTAAAACATATGATATTAAACGAAATGTTGTAACGGTCTATGACGATTATATGAGAAGCGGTTTTACCTCCATCACCTCCATGGGGCTGTTTGCAAATGACAGCAAGCCGTTTCTTCTCTATGAGCATTTATCCACGGATCATCCAACGTTTATTCATAGGGGATTGGAACTGATCGGAATGCTGCCGGATAAGAAACCGACGGTGAGACATTTTGTTTATATTAAGTCGGATACCCCGTTCTTACTTCCTGAAACCCAAGACAATGGCGATGATTTTTTTAAGGTTTTGGGTGTTAAACTTTGGTATGACAGGTCTCCCTATACCGGCTCCATGTATTTAAAAGAGCCCTATATGAATTCCGAACTCACACTAAAGGGGCTGAATATTCCCCATAACCACCACGGAAAACCGGTTGTTGAGAAGGATGTTTTTTATGAAACGGTGAAGAAATATCATGAAATGGGCTGGCAACTCAGCATTCACTCCCAGGGAGACAGAGCAACAACAGAAGTCCTATCGGTGATGGAAAACGTGCTTTCTTTATCAAAAGACAAGGATCAGCGGCATCGAATTGAACATGGCGTGCTCCTGCCCAACGAACTTCTCGGAAAGATGAAACGATTGAATATGACCCCAAGTTTCCATATCAATCATCTCTATTATTACGGGCCAGCGTTAAAAAATGATATTCTGGGAGACAAACGGGCAGAAAAAATGCTCCCCATAAAAACTGCCATGGAACAGGGACTGCACGGCACTCTACACGCCGACGCACCCATGTATCCTGAAGACCCTTTAAGTCTTCTCCAGACAGCTGTTACACGAAAAACAAAATCGGGAATCATTATTGGGGCTGCTGAAAAAATTTCCGTGCTGGAGGGTTTAAAAGCTTTGACGATCAATGCTGCCTGGCAACTTCACATGGAAAAAAAAATTGGCAGTATCGCGCCGGGAAAATACGCGGATTTGATCATTCTGGATAAAAACCCCTTGAAGGTTTCTCCTGAAACATTAAGAGATATTAAAGTGGTCAAAACCATTGTCAACGGTGTCGAAATAAAGAATCTTTAAAATGGATATCATTGATCTTTGGTTCTCTGTTGTTCAATGAGAATCAGATTGTTTAAGGTGTATGATATTGTACTTTAATAGATAAGATTAGCTTAATGTTACATTATTTGCGCTTTATAAAACAAATTGCATTACAAATAAATATAAGCTATTGTGTTACACAATTGGTACTTTAATTAGATAAAATGGCTTAATATACATTATGGGTAACGTTATGGTATTTGACAAAATGTCTCCGATCGCAATCGCCGAGCAATTAGGAGAGAGGCTAAAGCAAGCGAGACTAAATGCGGATTTAACCCAGGCTGAAGTGGCATCAAGAACCGGTTTAAACAGAAGGACTATTCTTAATGCTGAGAAAGGGTGCGTCCAACTAAAAAACCTGGTTGCTATATTGCTAAGCCTGGGTATGTTAGAGCAGATTAATATATTTTTACCTGTACAGGAAATCTCTCCTTTACAGTTGGCTAAACTTG
>CAXHYW010000875.1:0-2082 GCA_964021475.1 uncultured Desulfobacteraceae bacterium
TTGAGCTTGGTACGATGGGCGGCAAGTGCCGTCCCACTAATTTTTGCTGCATTCATAAGATTCATAATTTATTTACCTCCTTCATCAATGGAATAATTCAACATTGTCATTTTCCGCAGCAGCAACTCAGCCGTGGTTTTATATTTGATATTATTTTCCATCAAATTCATCATTTCTGTATCAATATTCACCGAATCCAGATGATAGATATCCACCTCTTCGCTGTTACTGCCGTTCATTGAAAACGAATCTTCTCCATAAGGAGACAAATGCCGGGGATTGGTTTTATCCAAATAATCTGGCTCTTTATCTCCCATGGCCCGCTTCAATGTTTTCTGGAAATCCAGATCAGAGGGTTCATACCCGATAGTATCCATGTTTGCGATATTTCCGGAAATCAGATTATGACGTCTGGCAGATATATCCAGGGAGTTGGCAATGACTTGGTGGGGTCGTCCAAAAATTCTTGAATCTGTCATTTTCCTCTGTCTCCTGCGTAAATTATAATTTAAACCTTACCCAACACATCCTGTCAGAGTAAGAATGCAAATTATATGCCGCGATAATAATCAGAGGGTTTCTTTATACTCGTTGAGTTTGTTTCTCAGGGTTCTGACACTGATACCCAGTATTTTTGCTGCATGGGTCCTGTTCCCTTCTGTATCATCAAGGGTCTTGAATATCATTTTTTGCTCCATTTCCCTCAAGGAACCGGAAGCCTCGTCCAAAGGGGAATCTGAAAGCATGTCCCCTTCCAGCGCCATGGGTACTGGCACCCCGTCCAGGAGAAGGTCTTCTGGCTTGATCTGGTCTGACTCCGCCAATAATACGGACCGGTGAATAATATTTTCAAGCTCCCGGACATTTCCGGAAAACAAATGGGCGGAAAGGAGAGAGAATGCCTGTTTTGTCATTCCTTTGACATCTCTTCCGTCAATTTTGCAGTATTTTTTGATGAAGAAATCACACAACAACCCAAGATCTCCAATACGATCCCTCAGAGGAGGAATGACCAAAGGGATGGTATTGAGTCTATAATAAAGATCTTCACGAAAACTGTTATTTTCCATGGCTTCCCTGGCATTCCTGTTGGTGGTTGCAATGATCCGGACATCCACTTCCACAGGCTGGGTTCCCCCGACCCGGTCCACCACTTTCTCCTGGATCACCCGTAATAATTTTGCCTGGAGGTGAAACTGCATCTCGGTGATCTCATCTAAAAAAAGGGTCCCTTGGTTGGCCATCTCAAACTTTCCTTTTTTTTGTGATATGGCACCGGTGAAGGCCCCTTTTTCATGGCCGAACAATTCACTTTCCAATAAATTTTCAGGAAGAGCTGCACAATTAATGGCAATGAAGGGCTGGGAATGACGGCTGCTTTTTTCATGGAGATATTTGGCAAACAACTCCTTACCCGTACCGCTTTCTCCCTGGATCAGAACCGAAGCCGTGGAATCCGCCACCCGGGATGCTAGTTTAAGCAAGTTTAACATCCCCGTATCCTGGGTAATAATCGCCACCGGTTTCTTTTTGTTGGAAACCGATTCTTCGGAAGGGTTAGTTGATTCCTTTGATAACAGCGCTCTTCTGGTGCTCAATTCCAGCTGACGAAAATCAACGGGTTTGATAAGATAATCCATCGCCCCACATTTCATTAAGCTGACAGCATAATCCACCACCGGCTCAGGCGTGATAATAATTGTTTTACAATTTTGTTGGGTTTGGGTTATTTTTTTCAAGAATTCAACGGCTGAAAAACCCGGGGTGGAATCATCGGCAATAACGATATCGGGTTTGCTTTCCATGAGAAGTTCTAGGGCATGGGTTCCTTCGGGAACGGCATCCACCAGAAAACCCAAATCTTCAAATCGCCTGACATAGGCCATCCGATCCTTGGGGTTTTCCATTATAATAAAAATTCGGTGTCCAGGCATATAAGACGCTTGTTCCCATCCCTTAAGAATTTATAACGGTTTCTGCCAGTTCCAGGGTTGTCAGACGCTGACGTGCAAGTCGTGCCCACACTGAATCATAATTGCCTGTTACCTGTTCAAACGCCTCTTTTGCTTTTTGGATAATATT
>CAXHYW010000876.1:0-2077 GCA_964021475.1 uncultured Desulfobacteraceae bacterium
GGGACCAATTGGCGAAGGCTGTCAGAAATATATTGGATGAAACATAAAAATTGGATGAAACATAAAATTTAGAAATGCGCGAGAAATAACGGATACCCCCTTTTCAATTACCCATAGAATCGGGTATATAACGAATTCAATACTTACCCATTAAATTTTGGAATTGAATGAATCGAAAAATTATTAACCGATTATTAAAAAACTATTTGGCTCTTTTAAGCCGGGTGGATGCCCATATCAAACAGGTACAAACAAAATATTTAAATGAAATTGTCTGCAAAAAAGGCTGTGACGATTGCTGTCGATTTTTAAATCTCTTCCCGGTTGAAGCCTTTGCCCTGTCCGCAGCCTTTTGTCAGATGGACAACCTATGTCAGGACTTAATCATGAAAGGGCTGGAAAAAGGAACGGATGGTTGTCCTTTGTTGATCGAGGGGCAATGTATGTTGTATGAAGCCCGTCCCATCATCTGCCGGACCCACGGTTATCCTCTTTATTTTGAAAAAGACGGAAAAACCTTAGTGGACTTCTGTCCTAAAAATTTTAAAGGAGTGTCCTCTTTTCCCAAGGAGAGCCTGTTTGATCTTGAACAGTTAAACACCCTGTTGGCAACGATAAACAAACAATTTATAGAATCCATTGAAACCGATGTTCCCCTGGCTGACAGGATTGCCATGTCCGACGCCCTGGGCTTGCTCGATGAAACAGACATTTAGCCGGATTTTGTTAGACGGATCCTGTTAGACAGGTCTTTTTAGACAGGTCTTATTTTTTCTCTCCTGCATCATCTTCATCATGAGAAAGCGTTTGCCCCGATTGTCCAAGTTGCGGATCAAAAGATGGCATTATCCAGATCCCTTTCTTGAACAGCCGGTGGTGAACTCGGATTAATATTTCCGATACAAATCCAATGATGATTACTCTAAAACGGTGACCAATTGACTGGCCGGTACAATCCGAATCTTGCCTTTCAGCTTGGGCAATTCGATTTTCAGGGTATCAAGGGTGGCCTTGTAGGGATGACCAATACCGATGGCAGTTCCGTGCTTTCGGGCAATCTTAATGAGGCGGGCAAATTGTCCCGTAATATAAGGAATATTTTGAGAATTATCCAAAAATATGTCCCGCTGGGCAAATTTGAGTTTGAACAGCCGGGCAGACGCTTCTCCCTGGGAGATGGGAGAGGTCCTGGAATCAATAAAAAACAGATCTTTCTTTTTTAAAATTGTAAAAATCTGGTTCATTTTATCGGAGTCGGCAGTCAATTTTGACCCCATGTGATTGTTTACCCCGACAATACCCGGCACTTGGGTTAAATCCTTCCGAAGCTGGGATAGAAGCTTGTCCGGTGTCATTGAAGAGAGCAATGCACCAGGTCCTGGGTTTGCTTCCGGGTATTGAACCGGTTCCATGGGAAGATGAAGCATGAGCTGGGCACCCTTGGCAGACAGTTTTTCGGCAATGGAAAGACCAAAGGGAGAAAAGGGAAGCACCGAAAAGGTTAGGCGTGGATCCAGCAGACACAAATCCATTGCAATTTGCCTGTCATACCCGATATCATCGATGATGATTACAATTTGGGGAATATCGTCCTTTTCCTTTGGAAGAACCGGCTTTTTTTCAACCTGGCCGTGGTCCAGTTCCTCAAATATTTCGTATAAAATCGGCCGCTGGGATTTATTCCGAAGATCCATTGAAGGGGTTATATTCTGGATATCACCGATATCTTCAAACACCGGTGATATCTGTTTTACCGGTTTTATGGGGGCCTTGGTTTTTTCCCGGGGTGTTTTCTGCCGGGCAATTATAGGTTCCGAAGACTGGACGGATTCTGTCTTCCCCCCCTTTGTCGAATTGATAACGATATCCGCTATCATGGCCACGGTCAGACAGATGGCAAGCAGGATTGCAACCCCCAAAAGAACCTTTTTAAATTCTTTGCCAAGGTCAGGCTGTTTCTTTTTACGGGTTCCTGTCTTCTTCCCTGGTGTCTTTTTGGGAACAGCCTTTTTTTTAGGAACCTTTTTTTGGGGAGCCTTTTTGGGGAGAGCTGCTGATTTTTCCCGGGCACCGCTCT
>CAXHYW010000877.1:0-2076 GCA_964021475.1 uncultured Desulfobacteraceae bacterium
AGGGGGGTAATTGTTCCATGCGGGTGGCAAACCGAACGATATTGTTTTCTTCCAAGGCCGGACTCCTTTTTAAAAAAATATAATAAGGTTAAAACCATATCAGATTTTATTCCCGGAAGAAAAGCAAATATACAAAAATTTGGCAATTTTT
The DNA here is from genome assembly GCA_964021475.1 of uncultured Desulfobacteraceae bacterium. Classification (GTDB taxonomy): domain Bacteria; phylum Desulfobacterota; class Desulfobacteria; order Desulfobacterales; family Desulfobacteraceae; genus NBML01. The sequence goes on from CAXHYW010000877.1 coordinate 152, forward strand.
AATAACCGATATGGTTTTCAGCATTCCCGAATAGGTTTAAAGGTATATTGGAAGCGGTATCACCGGATTAACTTAACATGTACAATCTTTTCCGATGACATTGTTTCGGCCGCCGGCTTTTGCCGAATAAAGATTATTGTCGGCTACTTCAATAAGTTTATCAGGTGTGATTCTCCCATCAGGCAGAATGGTTACTACGCCAAAACTTGCCGTGAGAAATTCACTTACATCAGAACCTTGATGAACGATTTTTTCGGTCAGTATATTTTCACGGATTTGATTGGCTATTAACATGGCATTTTCATAGTCGGTAAGTGGAAGGAGACAACAAAACTCTTCACCGCCATAGCGCGCGACCAGATCTAAGGAGCGCTGAACCGTAAGGGAAAGAATGTGGCTGACCTTTTTCAGACAATCATCTCCTGCCAGATGCCCATAGGTGTCATTGAATATTTTGAAATAATCAATATCCAATAAAATCATGGATAACGGTGTAATGGGGCGGCGTATGCCGGAGCATTCCTTTTTAAGCCTGTCATCCAAGTGCCGCCGATTGGCAATGTTTGTCAAACCGTCTGTTGATGATAATACAGATAATTTCGAAAGCGCACGGGTAAGCTTCATGTGGTTGCTCACACGCATGAGCACAATCGGCGGGCTGATCGGTTTGGTAATATAATCGATGGCACCGGCTTCCAGCCCCTGTGTCTCATCGGCAACATTGGACAGGCCGGTTACAAAAATGACAGGAATACCGGATACTTCAGGATAGGCTTTCAATCTTCTGCAAACCTCATATCCATCCATTTCTGGCATTATAATATCCAGAAGAATAAGGTCGGGGTTTTCATCCCGGGCAATTCTAAGTGCATCCCTGCCATTGGTGGCGAACAATATCTCATGTTTGTCTTCAAGTATTTCCGACAACAGATTGATATTAATGGGATCATCATCGACAATCAATATGGTTCCTTTTTTATCTTCACTCAATATATTTTCCATATACTTAATCCATATTTTCGATTCTTTGGGTCAATACCATAAGATTGTCCCGGGCGGTTTTGAAATCCAAATTTTCAACAGCAGTGCTTATGGGTGATAACTCATTGTCAAGGCCATGTCCGTCAAGGGCGGTCTGAAGGGCCTTGTATTCTTGTTTTGCCTTCATGCTGTTTTTATTAAGTAATTGTTCCAACTCATTAATCAAATCTAAAATCCGAGGTTTATCCAATGGATTTTTGATTTTGTCGGGTTCAACTTGTGGGTCTAAAGGTTTGCCGCCTTCTTCATGCTTTTGCAGCGTATCAACTGCATTGAGTGCAAAATTTAGGGCTGTTTCAAGCCCGGGCAATTGTTCGGTTATCTCTGGGATGTTCTTGTCTGCAATTAGCTTTTCCAAAACCATGGCTTGCTCATACATGGATTGGGCCGCTAACGTTCCGGCAATACCTTTAAGGGTGTGAACATCTATCTTCGCATTTTCAAATTGTGCAGCTGTAATCATTTGATTCAGCCGGGGGGTAAAATCATTATATTGATTATGGAATTTCAACAGTAGATCATAAAGAAATTGTTTGTTTCCACCAACGCGAAACAATGCAGTATCCAAATCAAACGGAGGCAGGCTGTCAGGAAGAAGATCAAAATCAGATTTTTCTGGGGTTGATAATAATTTATCATCTATCTTTTTGGGGGAAGAGATGGACCATTTGGCAACAGCAGCAAAAAGAACGTATGGGTCAATGGGTTTGGTGATATGATCATTTAATCCAGATGACAGAGATTTTTCTTTTTCATTGGCCAGGGCGTGGGCAGTCATTGCCAGGATGGGTAGCTCATCTTTGTTATAATCCTTCCGGATATGGGCCGTTGCCTCATAACCATCCATAACCGGCATCTGGATATCCATCAAAACAAGGTCAAAT
>CAXHYW010000878.1:0-2074 GCA_964021475.1 uncultured Desulfobacteraceae bacterium
GAGATTCTCCGGAGTGACTGGAGTTCAGACGTGTGCTCTTCCGATCTCTGGACATGTTCAATTCGATCCCGTGGCTGGCAGGGGTGTTTTTTTCTGGCACTGGCAATGGCTTCAAGGGCATTTGTAACCGCTTTATCCCCGATGGCATGGATCATCACCCCGTATCCCCGTTCATAGGCAAATTCAACGCCTGCGGTAAGGGCGTTGCAATCCAGGAATGCCAGGCCAAAATTATCCGGCTGATCTTCATAGGGGTCGTGGAGAAGGGCTGTGTTTGCACCCAGGGATCCATCGGCATATAGTTTCACATGCCCCAACCATAAATGCTCCGTGTTGTCATTTATGTCAAACCCTTGCTTTTCAGCTGTCTGAATATCTTCCACATGAAGGGAATGGTAAACCCGAACCTTTAGTTCTTTTGTCCGATCCAGTTCCCTGATCGCTTTGAAGCTGTCCAGATTTTCCAGGGAATGAACACAGGTGATCCCTAAACGCAACAGCTCTTTTTGGGCGGACAGGGCCGCCTTGCGCAATTGCTGTTTGGTTTGGGAAGGAATATGATCGGATATAAGTTCTAGGGTTTCCCGTATGATTCCCGTGGGCTCAAGGGTTACAGGATCTTTATCGATTTTTCCCCCGGGAAGATCCACTGTTTGGGCAGTTATCCCGGCGATGTCCAGGGCCTTTGAATTCACCCAGACACTGTGGCCGCATACCCGGGTCAACATCACCGGATTGTCCGGAGCAATATCGTCCAAATCCTGTTTTACAGGTTCCCGATTCTCGGCCCACAGGGTATGGTTCCATCCACGGCCGATGATCCATTCACCGGGACGTGATGTTGACACCGCCTGGCGGACCATCTTTCTGCAGTCTGAAAGAGAAGGAATATCACGAAGGTTGAGATTTTGGAGAAAAAGCCCCGTGCTGGTCAAATGACAGTGCCCCTCAATCAATCCCGGGGTGATCAGACATCCGGGCAGGTCCAGCACTCTTACATCACGGGGTGCCTGGGCTTTCAATTTTTGGATACTGCCCACGGCTTTAATGCGGTTACCCCGTATATAAACGGCCTGGGCATTGGGGGTTTCAGGGTCACCTGTGAATATGTTTGCTATTATTATAAATTCGTTCATGCTTGTTTTCACCGTTCTGGTTACAGGTTTTTTATGTCATTGGGTTTTATGCAAATTACAGGCGACAAAATGGTCATTGCCCATATCCCTTAAAATTGGCTCATCGCTGTTGCAGCCCTTAAAGCATTCCGGACACCGGGGATGAAACGAACATCCCGACGGGGGATTTCTTGGGCTTGGAACATCCCCCTGCAAAAGGATTCTTGTCTTTTTCATCCGGGGGTCCGGAATGGGAATGGCGGAAAAAAGCGCCTGGGTATAGGGATGCAAAGGGTTTAAAAACAAGTCTTTATAGGATGCCATCTCAACAATTTTTCCCAGGTACATGACGGCGATGCGATCACAAATATGTTCCACAACCGCCAGATCATGGGCAATAAAAAGATAGGATAGATTAAATTCGTCCTGGAGTTCCACAAGAAGATTGATGATCTGGGCCTGGATGGACACATCAAGGGCAGATACCGGCTCATCTGCGATGATGATATCCGGGCTCATGGAAAGGGCCCGGGCAATTCCAATGCGCTGGCGCTGGCCCCCGGAAAATTCATGGGGGTACCGGCCTGCCTGTTCCGGACTTAATCCCACCTTTTCCATGAGAAAGGCAATTCTTTCTTCAATCTCCTTTTTCCCAAACAGTTTATGGATTCTCATTGGATCGCCAATGATACGATCCAATGTCATTCTTGGATTTAATGAAGAATAGGGATCCTGGAAAATAATCTGCATTTTTTTCCTAAATTCAATCACCTCATCAAAGGGCATCTTTGATATGTTGGAAACCTCTCGCCCATGAAAAAACACCTTGCCTGCAGTCATTTCCACCAATTGCAGGATTGCCATCCCCATGGTTGTTTTGCCACAACCGCTTTCACCGACTATCCCGAGGGTTTCGCCTTTATCAAGGGTAAAAGAAACCCCATCCACGGCATAGACAT
>CAXHYW010000879.1:0-2069 GCA_964021475.1 uncultured Desulfobacteraceae bacterium
GCCGGAGCATGGTATTTGCTCCTGGCCACAACGAAAAATGAAACTCTTAGAACTGCAATACCTTGGCCTGAGTTTTATATAAAAAATAATGAAATTGACCATCGTGCTCTTGTTTTGCTCTATTTTAATGGCAGACGGGGGCACGATATGGTAACCCCGGATCTTTGTTGACTCCCAAATGGATTTTAAAAAATTCATAGAAATGCTTATTTTACAAAGGTGACATGAAAGAAATTCTGGTTCTATCCACCCGGTCAGAGAATTTTTCCCTGATTTTTCAGGTGCTTTCAACCGCTTATTCAGTGAAGCATGCCCCTGATGTTGAAACGGCCATGGTCTTACACAGGAAGTCCTCCTTTGACATGGTTATATCCGATATCACTCTCCTGGAGCAAAATTCCAAAAATAGCTTTCCCTCCTTGTTGGACAACCCTTTTCTGAAAATAAATCCCTTTGTTAAATTGATTGTCCTTTGTGGCCGGAAGGATATCCAAAAGGCCGTAAGGGCGGTAAAAGAAGGCGCTGCCGGATACCTTGCCTACCCCATTGAAGAAAAGGAAATTCAACTTCTGGTGGATTCAACTGGAAGGGCTCTGATCAGAGATCTAGAACTTGATTATTTGCGAGACCATTTCTGGAAAACCGAATGGCTGGAAATTATTCGATCTAAAAATTCCCGGATGAAAAAAATTTACGAAAGCATCCGGTCTGTATCCCCCACCATCGCAACCGTACTTCTTCTCGGGGATACCGGTACCGGCAAAGGGATGCTGGCACGGCTTGTCCATTGGCACTCCACAAGGAGTGAACAGCCGTTTATTGTGGTTCACTGCGGCGCAATCCCCGATACATTGATTGAAAGTGAGCTTTTCGGGCATGAAAAAGGGGCTTTCACCGGTGCCAATAAAAGGAAACCAGGGAAATTTGAAATGGCCAGGGGGGGCACTATCTTTCTGGATGAAATCGGAACCATTACCGCCGCTACCCAAATCAAACTTCTCCAGGTGCTTCAGGACGGCACTTTCAGCCGGGTGGGCGGTCAGACCCTCTTGAAATCGGATGTGCGGATCATTACCGCCACAAATGCCGACCTGGGGGAGCTGGTGGAAAAGGGAGAATTTCGAAAAGATCTGTATTATCGGTTCAATATCTTTCCCATAAAAATACCCCGGCTCAGGGATCGTCTTGAAGATTTGCCCAGCCTGGTTGAGATGTTTTTAAATAACCTGAATGCCAAGTATGGAAAAGGAATTCATTCTCTTCATTCTTCAGTCGTTGAAGGCTTTGGGCAATACGAATGGCCCGGCAATATCCGTGAACTTGAGAATATTCTTGAACGGGCATATATACTGGAAAACTCTTTTGAACTGACCCCCCTGAATTTTCCCCCTGAAATCGTGCTGAACATGGCGGTTCAGGTTTTGCCAGCTAACATTGCAGCAACTTCCCTGTCCCAGGCAAGACAGGTGGCGGTTGATGCGTTTGAACGATCCTACCTCACCGTTCTTCTGGAGCAGACACAGGGAAAAATAAACCTGGCTGCAAAGAAGGCAGACATCACCACCCGTCAGTTAAGCCGGCTTTTAAACAAGCATGGATTGAATAAAAGAAATTTTAAAAAGAGTTAGGGGTCAAATGGTTCATGGCCCTGCCAAAGGGGTCGGGATTAATACTGCGAAAACGCCTGGAGACCGAACACCCCCCTTGCTTTATCACACAGCCGGTTACCGATATTGTTTTCCCAGGATAACGAAAAATTTCGGCAGGTGGCGGGTCGATTCTCATAGATCCTGCATGTGACATGAAATCCGATGTTGCCTTCCAATGCCACGCATCGTGGGGAGGTGCTCTCAGTCCCTTTCATGCACTTTTGGGCGTTGTTTAAGAAGAAGGTCTGGTCAATTGGGACTATCCCGCCAGGGAGATCATCGGTTTCGGCATTGGCAACCATAACACGGAAAAATGCACAACAGGCACCACATGCCTCACAGGGGCTCTTTTTTATCGGGTGGCCTTGCATATTTAAGTCTCCTAAATAAAAACGGGTTCATTCTCTAACCAAGTCTCTA
>CAXHYW010000880.1:0-2066 GCA_964021475.1 uncultured Desulfobacteraceae bacterium
AGGTGTTTTCAGCCCAGGATAGAATCCGGAAGATGGTTGAGGGGCAGGTCCAGGAGATGAAATGGGGTGAGTTAAGAAATCCGGAAGGCAAGATTCATCTGAAATACGAGTTGCTCAAGCGGATAAATTCTATTGTTCCCAAGGTGATGGTCAGAAATATTTATTTTACTAACCTAATAATGCAGTGAAAAAATGCCATGAGTGAAATTCTATCCCAGGACGAAGTTGACAGTCTGTTAGACGGTCTGGATTCAGGCGAGGTTGAGACTGAAAAGGACGTTGAAGTCCCCGAGCCGGTTGACGGGATTATTGCCTATGATTTCACAAGTCAAGATAAGGTGGTCCGGGCAAGAATGCCCACCTTTGATGTGATCAATGAACGGCTTTCAAGGGAAGTGCGTGCCACCTTGTCTTCTTTGTTGCAAACCAATGTGGATGTCAGTGCCAATCCCTTTGATACCTTGAAGTTTTCCGAGTTTGTCAGGAGCCTTCCCGTACCGACCAGCCTCCATGTTTTTAGGATGGAGCCCTTAAGGGGGCATGGGCTGGTGGTGTTTGAAAGTCAATTGGTTTACAATCTGATTGATACCTTTTTTGGGGGAGCGGCCCTGGGGAAAGCCCGGGTGGAAGGGCGGGAGTTCACCCGGATTGAAGAGGTGATGATCAAAAAGGCGGTGGTGGCGGTATTGAAAAACATTGAGGCCTCCTGGGCACCCATTGAACCGGTAACGGCTTCTCTGATCAGATCTGAAATGAACCCCCAGTTTACAGCCATTGTGCTTCCCACGGATCTTGTGATCGTTACCCGGTTTGAAATAGAATTGGAACAGGCCGCCGGAAATTTGGTGGTCTGTTATCCCTATTCAATGATCGAGCCCATGCGCAATAAATTGTCTTCCGGGGTCCAGGCGGAAATTGAGGAGATTGATACCAACTGGCTTCGGATGATTAAGGAAGTTATTCTCAAGTCGACGGTGGAGCTTAGAATTGAGCTTGGAAAAACCGAGGTGACCGGAGAAAAAGTGCTGTACATGCAGAAAGGGGATGTGATTCAATTGGACAATGCCGCATCCAATCCCTTATCCTGTTTTGTGGACGGGTTTGAAAAACTTACCGGATACATCGGTGTCCAACGGGGATTCCAGGCATTTAAAATCGAAGAAAAAATAACAACAGATATTGAGAGTTAAACATGGCAGATGAAAACGGTACCACAGAAGAATCCGAGGAAATTGTTGAAAAAAGTGAAGAGCAGTCAGCAAGGGAGCTGGATTTTATCCTGGACATCCCTTTGGAGCTTTCCGTTGAACTGGGTAAAACCAGAATGCTGGTCAACGATCTTCTTCAATTGGGCCAGGGGTCTATTATCGAGCTGAACAAGCTTGCCGGTGAGCCTTTGGAGGTTTACATTAACCGGAAACTCATTGCCCGGGGAGAAGTGGTGGTGGTCAATGAAAAATTCGGTGTCCGGCTGACCGATGTGATCACCCCCATCGACAGGGTCAAATCCCTGGCCTCTGAAGAACATTGAACGCCGACGCTGACATATGGTTTGCCTTTGCCCGGAGTTTTGGCATGCTGTTCATGGTACTGGCGTTGTTGCTCCTTGTTTTTTATTTGTTGAAACGGTTTTTGGCAGTTCGGGCAGGAAACACCACCCGGGATCTCATCAAGGTTTTGACGGTTCATCATCTTTCCCCAAAGGAAAAACTGGTCCTGATCAATGTTATGGATGAAACCATTCTCATCGGGGTCACCCCCAATCAGATTTCAACGCTCAAGGTCATGGATAAACCTTTGGATGGTTCTTCTTTTTCCAAAGCAGACCTGTCCCAGGAGACTTCGGGATTCCCGGATCTGTTAAAGCGGACACTGGGCCGGGCCACTCCGGCTTTCCGGCCAAAGAAATCTCGGAAAAAAAATATCTCCCATGGGGACAGGGGGCAGGATGCGTAAAATAATAATAAATAGGGGCTTTCTCCAATTTGTTCTGTTCCTTTTTCCCTTTCTCCTTTTTTTTCTGGTTCTTGCCCAGGGGGCAGCCCTTGCGGTTACCTTCCCGATTC
>CAXHYW010000881.1:0-2064 GCA_964021475.1 uncultured Desulfobacteraceae bacterium
GAAATATATTATGGAAAGTCAGCCCGAGCCAGTCGGTAAAATATCGTTTACATCCAATGGCAATCCCAATCTGATCGCAACAAACAGCCATGGAAATTCCATAGCTCTGCATAATGAAGCAACTCCAGAAAAAGAAAGCACAGAATTTCTGAAAACCATAGCCATAGACCATAAAGGGTTTGTTGCTATCCTGGGTATGGGGCTTTGCTACTCGATTCTTAACATATTCAAAGAAAGATCCCACCTTCAGTTTTTGGCAATTTTTTAATTGGCTCCCGGAATTTTCATCCAGGCGCTTCGGTATACTGACCTTTCCTCTGTGCTTCAAGATCCCCGGCTTATTCTGGGCATTGGAACAAAAGCCCAAATTAGTGAAACCCTGGCAACCGCATCCCGAACCCTGCAACTTGAAAATTCCAATATCTTACACCACTTGCCTTCATTCAACTATGATCCAAAGGGCTACGATCAGCTGAAAAATGATCTTTTTGCCCACATCAACGGCCTTAATGTCGGAGGGGCAACCACAAGAATCCTTGGCAAAGATTTTCTGAACAATCGTTTCAAGCACATTACCACCATACACCACCAACAATTATTAGATTCCCTACAGGACAAATTCACCGGCGTTCCTGCCATAATGGTTGCCAGCGGCCCATCTTTGGATAAAAATATTCACCTGCTGAAGCAGGCCCAGGAAAAAGCTCTTATTATTGCTGTTGATACGGCGCTGCCTGCTCTTCTAAAAAATGATGTGCATCCTCATTTTCTTACTTGCATTGACGCGAATAACCTTACCTATGAAAAATTTGCCGATTTAATACCAGAAGTCAAAGATATCGCCCTGATATGTTCGTCCTGGGTGAATCCCAAAACGCCAAAAATGTTCCCGGCTGACCAAATATTCTGGACATTCACACGTCAACCCATGGAGGCATGGCTTAATTCTCTGCTTGGAGGAAAATACTTAACCGGCGGTGCCAGCACTGTGGCACATTTAAACCTTCTTACTGCCCATATGCTAGGATGTGACCCGATAATATTTATTGGACAAGACCTTGCGTATCCCAATTCTGCGTCTGCATCCCATGCAAAAGGAACTGTCTTACAGGGTTCTGCCCCAACAAAATTAATCGCAGAGGATACCCAGGGAGAAACGGTTACCGGAATCAATGGAGAAATTTTACGGACAAACCGTTCTTTTTTGGGCATGAAAGATTTTTTTGAAACCAACATTTCCGCATCAGACAAAACCCACATTAACGCAACTGAAGGCGGTGCAAATATTGACGGAACCAAAATCATGACCTTACAAGAGGCCATGGATCGGCATTGTAAAACCACAAAAAACATCACCAAATATCTCAAGGAGTTTTATTCAACGGCAGAACCAATTAATCCTGAAAAAATGCTCGTTGAATTCAATAAAATCCTTCGCAAGACAAAACTATTGCAGAAAATGTCCAAAAAGGCAGATGATATAACTATAACGCTATTAAAACGATTTAAGAAATTTAAGAAACCCGGAAAAATCATTAACTCTTTTGATATGATTCCCCTGCCACAAAAAAAACAAATAGGAGAGATCGATAAATTACATCAAAATCTGGACAACACGCTTGAGGTTTGGAGAATCTTGGAAGAGATCACTATGGAAGGGCTGAAAAAAGCTGAACGCCAAAAGCAGGACATCTCAATACTTCAAAATGATCCCAACAAATACATGGAATGGCTGATAGAAAGTTTAAATCTGCGGTTTGACATCAATCAGACTCGAAAAGAGACACTGACACTTCTATCAAACAACCTGAACATGGTCATGTCATTCCACCAAAAAGAGAACAAGTATTTGGAACAAATCAATAAAGGGTCCCAAACAGAACAAAATAAACTCAAACTTGTCAGTCTCTATATGGACTCAAAGAATTATTTTATGGCAAAACCCCTGCTGGAAGAGCTTTGCAGGACAATGCCGCAATCAGGAGATGTTTATTTTTATCTTGGCTGTTTAGCCTCAGATCGGAAGAGCACACGTCTGAACTCCAGTCACTCCGGAGAATCTCG
>CAXHYW010000882.1:0-2062 GCA_964021475.1 uncultured Desulfobacteraceae bacterium
AGATTCTCCGGAGTGACTGGAGTTCAGACGTGTGCTCTTCCGATCTTGAAATCAACAACCCCCTGGCCGGGATCATCCAGACCGCCCAGGTCATGAAAAACAGGCTGGGCAACCCCCTGCCCGCGAATTTAAAAACCGCTGAGACACTCGGGTTAAAATTCGATGACATTAAGTGTTATCTGGAAAAACGGGGGATGGTCGACATGCTGGATTCGCTTCTGGATGCCGGGAAACGGGCCGCTGAAATCGTAAGCAACATGCTCGCCTTTTCCAGAAAAAGCACCTCCCAGTTCTCCAGGGAAGATATCCAGAGCCTCATGGACAAAACCCTTGAAATTGCCGGAAGCGACTATAACTTGCAAAAGAAATTCGACTTTAAAAAGATTACGATTCACAAGGACTATGCCCCGAACCTGCCGTCGATTGCCTGTAAAGCCGGTGAACTTCAGCAGGTCTTTTTCAATATCCTTTCAAATGGTGCACAGGCGATGATGTCCATGTCATCCCCCCATGAAGTGCCGTCATTTTTTCTGGGGATAAACGCTGAAGAGGGCAATATCAAAATCGACATCAGGGATACCGGCACCGGCATAGACCCGGATGTGCAGCAGCGGATCTTTGAGCCGTTTTATACCACCAAGCCACCGGGTAAGGGAACCGGACTGGGGCTGTATGTATCCCAGATGATCATTAAAAACAATCACCAGGGCAGCCTGACCATTGATTCCACACCAGGAAAGGGAACCTGTTTTACCATCTTGCTTCCCTTGGAACAGCCAACCAAAACCAAAGCTTAGATTATTCATGACAATTTATTGATGCTTTTTTATTGAGGTTCGTACCGGTCTTTACCAAACTTTTCCGGGCCAAAGCCCCATTTTTTATAAATGGCTTCAATCTCTCCGGATTGGACCAACTGTCCCATTCTTTCATCAAAAACCTTAATGAGAACCTGGGCCTTATTGTTATTGGCAAATGCAACAAATAATTTGTTACCGGGTTGGACAAGGCTGAAGGTGAAATTGCTTAAATCAACCCCTGCTTCCTTTGCTGCGGGGACAAGGGTGGTTTTGTAATCAATGATGACATCAACTCTTCCGAAATTGAGCATCTTGATTCCGTTTCCAAGGTTTGTGAATTCATTTTTCTTAACGGCCACATCTTTTAACAGGGATTGATCAAAATCATATCCCCTTATCCAGGCTACTTCTTTACCGAACAGGGCTTTAACTCCTAAATTTTCCAAATTTTCGATCATACCATTTTTATAAAGTGCCGTAATATCATCTTCCACGGAAAGGTGCCATTTGGGATACATGTAGTCCTTTCCATCCATTTCTTTGTAATAGTAGTCACCTGCGATAGCATCGACAGTTTGTGTCTCGACCAGAGATTCCGCTCTCTTCCAGGGTACAACTTTTGTGGTTACCGTAATGCCGGCCGGTTGAAAAATGGTTTTTACCACCTCCCAGTAAACACCAGTTCCGTCTTTATTCGTATAACCTTCCCATTCTTCGCAAACAATGGTCATCTCTTTAACTTCTGCTGCAACACCTGACGAAATACCAATACAACCAAAAGCCAGTGTAAAGAAACACAAGATGAATAGTTTATTCATGATTCATGAAAATCTCCTGAATAATTAAAGTTGCATTTTACAGTTGCCCTTTTTAAAAGATTGCTCTTTCACCATTTAGGTCGTTTTTACAGACAAATACGGGTATTCACTACTTGAAACATATGAGGGATTCGGGTGCGTGAATCCACAATTGTTTCTTTTCGTAACGTTCTGAGTTAGGCGCCATATCAAAATAAAATCGTCCAAAAGTTATTCATTATAGCAAAGAATATCAACGGCCCATTTTTCAATCCCAGTTATTCGATGGATTGACTCTTCAATTCTTGTCATGGCCTTTTTTGTTAGTTTCACACCTTTGCAATAGTTCTTTGTGAAAAAATTAACGACTGGGAAATTCCCATTCCACATCATTGTCCTGGCCAATCCTAATATTTTTTGAACACTATCAAGCAATTCTCCATTCCAATGATTTTCCAAGCGACC
>CAXHYW010000883.1:0-2059 GCA_964021475.1 uncultured Desulfobacteraceae bacterium
GATCAACAACCTGGGTCAGTTTAATGTCCAGGGAAAAATCCAGTTTCCCATCCCATTTGTTATGGCCTGCTTTTAGATCTTTCACAAAGCTTGCTGGCCTTGAAATGGGCAGAATCAGCCCAAAGTCGGACAGGGGCATATTCATGGGCGTCTGGCTTGCGGATTGATCCGTCACCACCCCCGATGCAATCCCGATGACATGGCCTTTGGCATTGACCGCAGGGCCACCGCTGTTCCCCTTATAAATGGAGGAATCCACCTGGATGATTTCCTTGGTGCTCCGCCGGACATGTCCTCTTGTGATACTGACGTTGATATGATCATCCTGGGTCCTGTGTCCAAAGGGAAATCCAAGAATGATCACAGGGGATAGTCGTTTTATCTGGGCTGCATTCAGGTCAGGTTCCAGGGGCAGAGGGATGAGATTTTTGGGAATATTATCGATCTTTAGTACGGCAAAATCATGTTTAAAGGGAGAATTGATTCTTTCGCCTGTCTTTTCCGATGCCCTGGGAACTCCCACAATCCGCAGATTATTTTTCCCGTCGGACCGGAATGCCGAATCTAAATAATAGGCATCGGACAGCTCAAGGCTTCTTTTAAGGTCCGGTAGGCGGTTAAAGGCTTTCTCCCCCTCAAACCAGAGAAACATGCGATGGTTAAATTCAAGAGTTGTTCCCACCTGCTTGTATTGGTTGTACAATTGAAAAAGTGCCGGATCTTCCAGCCAGGGACAGGCCACATGGCGGTTGGTCAAAATATATCCCTGTTTGTCCATCAGAAAAGCGGTCCCTTCCACCTTGTTTTTATAGACTACCTTTGTTGAATCGGTGAGCCAATATTCAACCATTAAAAACCCAATGGAATCGGTATAGGTTTCAATAAAATCGGAAAAGACAATCTCTTTGTTGTCCTGGCGGGTTTCCATAAAAATACGGGAACCCGTATTCACGGCAAGAATCCCCGCAAGGATTAAAAGCAGCAGGAGTACCATCCGTCTAAACCAGTTTCGCATTTTGAGCCTGGGTTTTGGGTGGGGGGGCAGGGGAAAAACAGATTTGTGGGGCAACTGGTCTAAAATCCGGTAAAGGGAAGACACAACCGTTGCCATGGTTTGGGGCCTTTGATCCGGGTCATCGGACAGCATCACCCTTATCAAAATCCTCAAATCCGGATCAAGCCCTTTAATTTTGCCCACCCGGGATGAAAACTTAACAAGGTTGAGGTCGGCGGTCATAAGTTCAATGAAAAGTTTGCCCAGGGACCAGATTTCGGTCCTGGAATCGATGGCCCGTTCATTGACCATATCCGGGTGACAGGTCAATAATTTTTTGAGCATGGGGCCATGGTGGGTGGCCCGGGGATTTAAAAACCGGGATAATTTGTAATTGATTTTTACGGCCAGATTCCGGGTGTTGTCCTTGGGGATTAAGATGTCGTCAAGAATGAGATAGGGCATGAAGTGGTCATGGGCATGAAGCGTTTCCAGGGCCGATGCAATATTAGAAAACAGCGTCACCATCTGCCGTTGATCCTTTAAAATACCGGAAACAAAAATATTGCCCCAATTGTCTGCCTCCACCCATTCACTGATTCGGTACCAGTGCCCCGTATCGCTTTTCTTGATGGCATAATGCTGGACAAACAGATCCGGGGGCAGTTTGGCCAACTTCGTAATTTCTGTTTTAAGTCGTAGGGCAATATCCTCATTGACCCCGGATTGATCCGTGAATAGCCGTATGGTGACAGGCTTAACCCCATTTTCTTTAACCGCCTTGCACACAAGGGAAGAGCGGCCTTCATGGATGATATTTATGATGCGATATTCATCAATGAACCTCATCCCTTCCACCAGAAGGCTGCCGCATGCCGGGCAGGTGGTAATGCTTTGGGCAATAATTTGTCCGCAGGAGGTGCACCGCTTCATTTAAATACTCTCTTTATGGGGCGATTCGTCTGTCTTGGGTTTTCTTGTAACCTTTTTTGGAGACTCTTTAAACGGGTCCGTTGGGAATTAAAACAGGGCAATGGTCATATTTTGTTTTTGATCAAATCGGAG
>CAXHYW010000884.1:0-2054 GCA_964021475.1 uncultured Desulfobacteraceae bacterium
CGTACCCTAGTCGATCTGGGATAACCCGGGCAATACCCCGGGGGAAAATAGTTTTCAAGCATAAATGCTGGCGCCGGGAACAGCATTATCATATGGCACAGTGGATTTAAGGTAAGCCATGATAACATTCCATGCATATTTAAAGAGTTTTGATTTGTTGGGGGATGGTGATACACTCGCTTAAAAAAAAATGGATTTTAACAGGAATATGAACACCCTATGGATAAAGAAAAGCGATATTCAGATTATAATGGATATTTAAGAAACATATTTGGGATGCGGGTTCAAAAGATTTCGGTGGATGCAGGGCTTTCCTGCCCCAACAGGGATGGGGTGCTATCCAAGCAAGGCTGTATTTACTGTAACGCCAAGGGGTCCGGGTCTGGCTCCTTTGAAAAAGGCCTTTCCATTACCCAGCAGATTGAAGCCGGCAGGATCGGTATGGTCAAAAAATACAAGGCCAAAAAATTTATGGCCTATTTTCAATCCTATTCCAACACCTATACAACTTGTGCCCACATGAAGGCATTATATGACGAGGCCCTTGCCTGTGAGGGGATGGTGGGGATGGCCATCGGCACCCGGCCCGATTGTGTGGACGAAGAAAAAATTGATCTGATCCAATCCTATACAAAGGATTACCTGGTCTGGTTGGAATACGGACTTCAATCCATCCATGATGTAACCTTGTCCCTGCTTAACCGGGGACATGATTTTGCAGCCTTTAAAAGGGCCGTTGACATGACCCGGGACAAGGGGATAAATATTTGCACCCACGTTATCCTGGGGCTGCCTGGTGAAGACCGGGACATGATGCTGGAAAGCGCCAGGGTTCTTAGCGGTATGGGGATCAACGGGGTGAAAATTCATCTGCTCTATGTGATCCGTGATACTCCCCTTGACCAGATATGGCAAAGGGGGGATTACACCTGCATGGAACAGCAGGCCTATGTGGACATGGTTTGCGATTTTTTAGAACGGCTTCCCCGGGAGATCATTATCCAGCGAGTTACCGGCGATCCCCACGGCGAAGAGCTCAGGGCACCCGCCTGGGCAGGCCGTTACAGGGAAACATTTAACCTGATCCAGCAAACCCTTGAACAGCGGGAGTCTTTCCAGGGTAAAAAGTATCAAAAAAAATAGCCCCATGAACTTATAGGAACCTGGAATAATATGGAAACAATAGAGCCCACTGTGGACTTGGACCCTTTCAAGTCCATTGTATCAAGAATTACCCATGAAAAATTGGATTCACTTCGGATGTCAGCCACCATTCTGGTGACGCTCCAGGAAATAATGGAATTTGTCCAGGGGGTGGTTGTCCAACTTGAAAAATCAAACCATAGCCCCAAAACCTCCTGCGGCAGCGGTTGTAGTTATTGCTGTCATTCACAGATCAATATCATTCCCGTGGAAGCATTGTTGATTTTCTCATTGATTGAAACCTCATTCACCCCCCGGGAAATCCGGGAGTTAAAAATCAAAATTCAAAATAACCATCTGCTGACCGCCGGCAAAACCTTTGCGGAAAAAGTGGCCGTAAAAGACCAAACCCCCTGTATATTCCTGGTTGAAACCGGGCAATGCCGTATTTATTCGGCCCGTCCTTTTATCTGCCGATCCTGGCATTCCTTTGATAAAGACGCCTGTGAATCTGCCTTTGTCTCCGGGAAACCTGATGCGGAAATGGAGGTCTTTGAAGCCAGGAACTATATGTTTAGCAGTGCCAGGAAGGTGTTTCAGGATTTGAGCCTTGAGATGAAAATTCAGACCGGTATCTACAAAATGCCCGATGCCATCGGTCATTGCTTTCTAAATTCTACCCCCCTTACAAGCTGGCTTTCCGGCAAGTCGGTGTTTAAACTAAGTTAGGAGCTTTATTCCAGGACAAGGATACTGGCGTCGGGATTAAAGGGGTTTTTTCTTGCCGCCAGGGAAAACAGATAGGGGTATTGTTCTTTTAAGTGTTCCAGATAATCCAGCCATTGGATGGCCAATCGCTGGTAGGTACGGTTGAAATCCCCTGACAGATGTCTGAGATCAGCTCCTGGCAG
>CAXHYW010000885.1:0-2053 GCA_964021475.1 uncultured Desulfobacteraceae bacterium
GCCGATACCGGTGACATCACCGATATCCGGGAAAGCATTTTTAAGCTGGTTTTTGTCTATATTGCCGAAACCAACCAGGATTGGGAAAAAGTAAATTCCTTTGTCCAGGATATTGTGGGCAAAATTCTGGATATTGAGGGAAAACTCAACACCTCCTATGAACAGACAAGTTCCCTGTTTTCATCCAATTCAGGGTTTGAGACTCTTTTGAATTCTGAAGTGACAGGTCTGAAAAAAGCAACGGATGTGGCCTTAAGCCTGGACGATTTGAAAATTCAGATCACCCAAAGGCTGGCATCCATTGAAAATGCACTGAATACTAAACAAATAAAGGACAAGGCGATTCAGGCCGTGGCAGAAAAAAATCGGCATATTTTTAAGACCGGGTTTGCCAAACTAAAAAAGGAACTGAATGAGGCCACCCAATATTCAGAACAGCTGGAAGAAAAATTGAATCGGGATCAACTGACCGGTTCATTTAACCGGCGGGCCTATGATAAGAAAATTGAAGACGAGATGGAATTGTTCTTGAGATACGGCACCATCTTTTCCCTCTTGTTAATTGATGCGGATAAGTTCAAGAATATCAATGACCGATATGGGCATGCCATTGGTGACAGGTGTCTCCAGGAAATTATCAAAAGATCCATCCCATTGCTACGTCGAAATGACATGCTGGCAAGGTATGGTGGGGAAGAATTTGTTGTCATTATGCCCCAGACCGATGCTGCTGGAGCCAAAGAGGCGGCGGAAAAGATTCGGCAGACCATCGAAAAAATAGAATTTTTGTACAAGGATGAGACCGTTAAGGTGACCGTTAGCATTGGTGTCACCCAGGTTCAAGAAGGGGATACAAGTTATCTGCAAGTGTTTGAGCGGGCAGATGTCGCCGTATACAAGGCAAAAGAAAACGGAAGAAACCAGGTATTGCTTCATCAGATTGTTGAAAAATAGCATAAAAAAATAATATTGAAAAATCGCAATGAAAATTTACGAAAACTTGATACAGGAGCTCGAATGGGATCTGAGATAGAACTCGATTATTTATTGAATCATCCAATAGCAACTAGTGCCACATCGGATACAAATAGTGAAACCAATGCCAGAAGATTATTTTCACCCAAAAAAATCCAGATTTTTACCAAGGAATACTCACTGCTGGAAGAGCAGGTGCAATATCGCTTTACAAATGATGAGGAGGCACTAAAGGTCCTTCCGGATATCATTCACAATACGGTTCAGAAGATCGCGCACAATGAACAACCGTCTGAAGCCCAGAAAAATAATTTTTCAAAGAAACGAAATATCGGGGTTGTTTTTTCCGGGGGACCCGCTCCTGGCGGGCACAACGTGATTGCAGGTCTCTATGATGAAGTCAAACGGTATAATTGCGCATCAAAGGTGTTTGGATTTTTGATGGGCACCGATGGACTGATCGATTCCAGGTATATGGAAATAACCCGGGAACTTGTGGATGCCCACCGCAATATGGGTGGTTTTTCCATGATCAAGACCGGTAGGACAAAGATCGATTCCAAAAAGAAAATGGATGCTTCATTGCAAACCTGCAAAAAATTGGGACTGGATGCATTGGTGGTGATCGGTGGGGATGATTCCAACACCAATGCCGCATTCCTGGCACAGCATTATAAAGCGTCCGGCATTAAGGTGATCGGGGTTCCCAAAACCATTGACGGAGATATCCAGGTGGAAAGTGATGACGGGGATGTCCTTTGTGCGATCTCCTTTGGATTTCACAGTGCTGCCAGGGCGTTTGCCCAGAATATCAGCAACCTGTCAACCGATTGTGAGTCCACTGTTAAATATTGGCATATTTGCAAGGTGATGGGCCGGGTGGCAAGTCACTTAACACTGGAATCTGCCCTCCAGACCCATGCAACCTTGTCCCTGATCGGAGAGGAATTGGCCGATTATGTTGACCAGGATCGCCTTGAAAAGGCAAGGGAAAATAATACCATTGATTACAATGCCTTTGGTATTACCCTGCGCCATCTATCCCGACTCATCTGTGATATTATTGTCAAGCGGGCTT
>CAXHYW010000886.1:0-2047 GCA_964021475.1 uncultured Desulfobacteraceae bacterium
AGATGATCGTTCTTGAGCAGCCGTCTGATCACCCGGGGTTTGCCAAAGGCTGCTAACCTGAAATCATGAGCCAGTTGAAGCTGAAGAGAATAGTTACCCTTGGCCCGGACCAACTCCTTCATGATCTGGAGAAGGATTCGGGCGGTGTTTTTCGGCATGGGCCCCCCGGCGGTATTGAGCACCTCATCTTTCAATGCCGTCAACGCCTGGAGGCGGTTTTCGATCTCTCCCCTTTCCATGGATTCAAGCAGATTCACAATGGCATAGGCCGTGCGAAGCCCCTTGGACTCTGCTAGTTCTTTTATACCCAGGGGATGAAAATAGGGGTAGTACAATTTCCGGGTATACCCAAGGATATTACCTTCATCATAAACACGATTGACAATCCCGATCAGGTCATGATCGCGTTTCTCAAAGAAAAGATGTCTTAACTTAAATTTTTTCAAATATATCCTTTTGTTTGAAATTACCGAAAGAAATCTCTATACCACCTTAATTTCCCAGATTCAATCTTGTAAATTAAAAAATCTATTATTAATCTTGAGATCCCAATTGTTTTTCCAGGGTCCCTTCCCATTAATGCCATCCAGCGATCAAAGGGTTCAGATAAAAAATGCCGAAATATATTTTATGGAAATAAACAAAATACAACCGGCTAAAATGCCTTTGATATAAATTTCTTTTACATATTTTTGACACCTGGCACCCAGATACATGCCCAGAACACCGCCGGAACCGAACAAGGCACCGAGCATCCAGTCAGGGGCAATGCTCACTTCCGGGTATACATAGGCCAGAAATTTATAAAAAATAACGCCTGAAACCGAGGTGACACAGGTCCCCATCAGTGCGGCCCCGGCAATCACATAAACCGGCAGACCCATCATCGTCACCAGCACGGGGGCAATGATGGACCCGCCGCCGATGCCGTATATGCCGCCAATGATCCCCACCAGAAGACAAACCAGATAAATGGTTACCGGGGTGTATCCATAGGATTTTTCCCCAAAGGTGAATTTGACTTTTTTGAATGATGCTTCTGTCATGACCAGACGGTATGAACCGTTTTCTTTGACGGATGGATTTTTGTCCCTTGCCTTGTATCTACCCATCACATCCTTGATTAACTTGTATCCGATATACAACAGGACTGTTCCTGCAAACACCTTGAAATTTTTGGGGTCGGGCAAAAACTCGATGCGGATCCAGGCCCCTATAAAAACCCCGGGCAGGGTACCCCAGATAATCACCCTGGCCAGGGGCCACAACATCCTGCCTTCTCTTATGTACCGATAGACCCCACTGGGGATGGCAATGATATTAAACACATGATTAGTTGCAGAAACAGAAGGGGCTGTATACCCCAGAATGCTCATTTGAAAGGGCAACAGCAAAAATGCCCCGGAAATACCACCCATGGAAGTAAAAAAAGACACCATGAACGCCGTAAAAAAAATAATGAACGGATCAGCATGGATTCCGGCAACAGGAAAATACATATATCTCCTTGATTTTAAGGCCAATACTTCTGGGGCAGAATCAGCGAACAGACCGTTTCCACACACTCTTTTGCACGGTGATGTACAAGTTCTCTACTTTTTTTCTAGCCCAGGGAGTCTTTCGCAAAAATTTGAGACTGGATTTCACCGAAGGGTCACTGGTAAAGCATCCGATTTTAATGCGGTCGCCCAACGCCTCCCACCCATAGTGCTCAACCAGACTATTCACAATCTGTTCCAGGCTCACACCGTGAAGGGGATTATTGGCTTGTTGTTCTCCCATGGGATTAGGAAGGCCCCATGTTTTTGAGCACCTCTTTTACCTGATTTCCGTCTGCAAGCTTTCCAAAATATTTCATCACCGCCCCCATGGCCTGGACGGGGCTTTTAAATTGGGTCAGGTCCACATTGTCTTGGACCCATTGCTCAATTTCCAGGGCAGTCGCCATCTGGGGCAGATAGCAATTTAACAGCTCCAGATAATCGGAAGAGGCTTCCTTTTTAAATTCCAGAACGGTCTTTTCAGACTTCACAAAGGTTCGGATGAT
>CAXHYW010000887.1:0-2042 GCA_964021475.1 uncultured Desulfobacteraceae bacterium
ACGAGCTTCTCCGGAGTGACTGGAGTTCAGACGTGTGCTCTTCCGATCTGGGATATTCCTGGGAATTATCGGGGGGGTGATGACCCTTTTTTTTCTGGATAATAAAAAATTGCCTGCAGGACTTTTGGTGATCCTTTTCGGTATTGGATTCGGCTCGATCTGGGGGACCCATGAAGGGTTTTCCAAGCTGACGCCGGGGTTTTATCTGCCCGAATTTTTGCCCTTTGGGTTGCCAACGGCAGACGATTTTTCCTTTGCACTTCTGATTCTGGTTCTTCCCCAACTGCCCATGACATTGGGAAATGCGGTTATTGCAAATGCCGATTTGTCCCGGCAATATTTTGACAAGGCATCAGAACGGGTGACTTACAAAGCGTTGTGTTTCAGTATGGGACTTGCGAATATCGTATGTTTTCTGGTGGGGGGGATGCCCCTGTGTCACGGGGCAGGTGGGCTGGCAGCCCATTATCGGTTCGGTGCTAGGACTGCCGGGTCCAATCTCATGATCGGTTTTATGTTTGTGGGATTGGCGGTTTTTTTCGGGGTACACTCTCTTGCCATTGTGTATTTGATTCCTTTTTCAGTGTTGGGCGTACTCCTGATATTTGCCGGTAGCCATCTGGCCCTTACGATTATCGATATGAAAGAGAGAAAAGATTTGTTTGTGGGCATGATTATGCTGGGTATTACCCTGGCATCGAATCTGGCCGTGGCCTTTGGCGTGGGAATCATCCTAGCCTATGCATTGAAATCTAAAAAATTGAACATTTAATTAAAAGGAGATCCATTTGATTCCCTGGAAAGAGATCGAACGGGTACAGGTTCCCGGTAACCAAGGAGAGGTGATCCTGCTGGTTCGGGATAAGGAATATTCCATCCGGACCGCCGGGACTGAATTGATGAACAGCCGTATCCATGGTTCTGAAGATGCCCTGGCGGAGCTTGCCCTGGCTGAGCTTGAACGAAAATTTGATTGGCAGGTGCTTGTTGGCGGCTTGGGGATGGGCTATACCCTGGCAGCTGCCCTGGCGCAATCGGGTCCCGATGCCAAGATCATTGTGGCAGAATTGATCCCGGCCGTGATCGAATGGAACGAAAAACACCTGGGGCATCTGGCGGGCAATCCCTTGGATGATCCCAGGACAAGGGTGGTACAAGAGGATGTGGTCATCACCATCAATCGAAAAAAATCGGTCTGGGATGCCATCCTTCTTGATGTAGACAACGGGCCTGCCGGGCTTACCCGCAAGGAAAACGATCGCCTTTACGGAAAACCTGGCTTAAAGGCTTGTTTTGGGGGTTTAAAACCGGGCGGTGTACTGGCTGTCTGGTCTTCGGGCGTTGACGAGGCCTTCACCCGGCGCTTGAAGTTTGCCGGGTTTAAAACCCAAATGGTTAGTGTCAGGGCCCGGAAATCCGGGAAGGGCAGTACCCATACCATCTGGCTTGGAGTAAAACCTTGATATTTCTAAAGTTTTTAAAAATGTTAACACCCACAAAAATTATTCCAATGGTGCTGGAGGGAAAATAACAAAATGGAAGAACGTTTGATAAAAATTGAAATGAAGATTGCATTTCAGGAAGAGACCATCAAAGAATTGAATGAGGTGGTTTGTGAGCAGCAAAATGAGATTCAGCGGCTTAGCGCCATCTGTGATGTCCTGGCAAAACAGGGCAAAGAATTTTCAGAGTTTAGTTCAAGAATTGATGCACCGGCAAATGAAAAACCGCCCCACTATTGAAATCCGTGGTAAAATTTGCGGTCCTAGGCGTATCTAAAAAAGAGGGGATTTTTTACCATGAAGGACATGAAGAAGAAAACTTCATACCCTTCATGGTAATTTAGTTTTTTTAAGCGGCTTTCGGGGTCAAGCCTTCCCGGGTTCCGGCCACTTCCTTGCTATCAATATATTTGTCAAAGGTCATGAGACGATCGATCACCCCGCCGGGGGTAATCTCAATGATCCTGTTTACCAGGCTATTGACAAACTGATGGTCGTGGGAGGTGAAAAGAACCACCTCATTGAATTTGAGCAGGCTGT
>CAXHYW010000888.1:0-2038 GCA_964021475.1 uncultured Desulfobacteraceae bacterium
GGCAACAAGGCACTTTCGACCATAGGAACATACCTTAAGTCCAGGGGCATGTTTTCCTGTTTTAAAATTCTCTCAATATGGGGAAAATATTGGGTAGACCGTTTCATCCACAAGATAACCTGGGGTCTGTTATGGACGGCTAAAAGCAGCTCTTTTTCAAGACGCTGTCTGATTTCGGCATCCCCAAGGGCAATTTTAATACCGCAAAATTCCATCTCTCCTGAAAATCGAACAGCGTCTATTAAAGAAGGAACATTATTGGCTTGAAAGGGATCTGCCTTCTCTTTACAAATTCCAGGAAGTATAAAAACAAACAGCAAACAAACTGATATAAAAATAATTTGAGAGAGCCTAATCATAGGGGATCCTGATTTTTAAATGATTGGAAAATATAGAATATTGGCAAAGATACCCGTCAAAGTCAATGAAACTGGGCACCTCAAATCCACCATTGGCCAAAATCGGGTTGTTTTGCCAAGGATACAAAGGGAAAAATTTGCCTATCCTTTGCCTATCGAATTCTATCTGAAAATTCAAATTTTAAACAAAAAACCATTATCTGCCTCAATAAATGCTTCTATAAAATAATCTGAAGACCTACCATGATACAGATCCTGAATAAAAACGGGGTTTTTCCCAAATCATTTAAAAAAGAGCGCATAGCCTTTCTTAAAAACGACGGTGCAATTATTGCTTAATTTTTTATAAAGATAGAAAACTAAACAACGATTTACGATTGGGGAGGACACATATATGACGATTGAAATCAAATTACCCATTGACGGGATCAAACTTAGGCAAGTGCCATTTGATGCTCAATCACAGGAATTATGCGGCCTCTTTGCCGCAGAGCTTTCAGGGCAAATGGAGGCAGCATCAACACAAGCCTTTGACAATCAATCAGACCCCCTGGCAGATGGTGTAAAAACCCTAAAAAAAGATGGATTTACAGGGTTCTTCAAAAAACTCCAGGAAGAAAAGATGAAAGAACTGCGGGAAAAGATTTTAGAAGAGATGGGCCTTTCCGAAGAAGATCTGTCGAAAATGCCTCCGGAACAGCGGGCCGCCATTGAGAAAATGATTGCCCAGGAGATTGCCAACCGCATGTCAGCGGAATCTGCTTTGGAAAATGACAAAGAAACAGATCCAATCAAAAAAAGACTGTTGTTGACAGAATTAGACAACCCAATGTTTTTAAATATTTTCTAACATTTTTATCTTCTTGCATTAAAAAGCTTTGTCTTTCCAAATGATTTCTGATGTGCCATAATCTTTAGGATAATTATAATAATAATGAACGTGGTGTTGACTTGATATCCTTTTTAAAGAACTTGATCACCTGTGCAGGTGACATCTGTAGAAAAGAACAAAATAATTTAAAATCCGATGATGTTGCATTTAAGAATCCCAAAGATCTTGTTACCATCATTGATAAACAAGTGGAATCCTTTCTGATTCACGAGATAAAAACCCGGTACCCGGAACATGATGTTCTGGGTGAAGAAACCGGCAGATCCGGCAACAAAAGCCGGTTTTTATGGATAATTGACCCCATAGACGGGACCACCTCATTTTTCCATGGTCAACCTTTTTATTCGGTCAGCATTGCCCTTCAAAAAGATGGCGAAATCATTTTAGGCGCGGTTTATGCCCCGGCGCTAAATCAATTGTTTATGGGAGAACTGGGCAAGGGGGCTTATTTAAATGATATGCCCATAAATGTCTCCAACACCAAAAATCTCATTGAGGCCGTGATGGCAACCGGTTTTGCCTGCCTTCGAGCCGGACTTAAAGAAAATAACCTTGTTCATTTCAACAAAATAGTCCCGAAGCTCAGAGATATCAGAAGATATGGTTCAGCTGCCATTGATCTTTGTTATGTAGCCTGTGGGAAACTGGATGGGTTCTGGGAGATGCAATTAAATATTTATGACATTGCAGCCGGTGCATTGATTGTTAAAGAGGCAGGGGGAAACCTTTCCGACTTTACCGGAGGTAAGGAATTTCCTGAAAAAGGGATCGTGGCGGCCAATTCATC
>CAXHYW010000889.1:0-2037 GCA_964021475.1 uncultured Desulfobacteraceae bacterium
GAAGGCTCAACCAGCAAGATTTTCATTCTGCTAAAACTTCCCTAACCTTCTTGAGTACTTCCTGGGCATCAAAGGGTTTTGCAAAAAAGGCGCAGGCCTTTGGAATTGAAAATTTTCGGCCGGACAACCCGGATATCACAATCACAGGTGTATCAAACTCTTTTGATTTGGAGAGTTTACGGAAAAATCTGGGGCCCCATTCTTCAGGCATTTCAAGGTCCAGGGTGATCAGGTCGGGATTTTCTTGAATGAACACCTCCATGGCCTTTTTTCCATCAACGGCAATGCAGGTTTCATATCCATTGTGTCTGAACAGGACATCCAGAAATTTTGTGATATCCGGATCATCATCCACGATCAAAATTTTTTTTGGCATTGGTTTGTCCTTATCTTTTAATTTGTCCTCATTTTTTAATATGACACTGGCCGCAGAGTACCGGCCCTTTTCTTGAAGCAAAATGGCATTGCCTGCACCGCTTGTGAAAGGCGTTTACCAGGGAGATGGCGTTTTCAGGGCTGGGTTGAAGAGAGTGGCAGTCTGAACAGGCATTATCCTCGGAGGATTGATCCGGCACCAGTTTTTTGTTTTCATACACATGGTGGCAGATGGCACAATCATCTGATATTTGTGTTTTCTGGGTGTGATCATCATGGGAAAAAATTGCGCCTGGCCTTTGGGGCATTTTAAATGCCGATGGGTCGAGCCGCTCTTTCTCCCCTTGGGAAAAAGCGGGGCCTGATGCTCCCATTGCCAGGATTAAAATCATAAAAATTATACGCTGTTTCATTTTATTTTTCCGGTTTATAGATTTTTTTATCCATGGTTTCAAATAGAATATCTCCCAAAAACTTAACTTCCATATTCAGATCATAATGGTGGATGATATCTTCCAATCCGCTGTGGCAGTTGTGGCAGGGAGCGATCAGAACCTGTGCCCCTGTTGCAGCCAGTTGTTCGGCTTTGACACGATTGTTCACCATTCTTTCCTTTTTATATGGAGGGCCGCAATTGACTACGCCTCCGCCGGCTCCACAGCAAAGATTATGTTCCTTGTTGGGGGTCATCTCCGTAAAATCACTACAGGTCATTGAAACTATTTTTCGGGCCATGTTATGGAGACCTCTGCCCCTGGATACATTACAGGGATCATGCAGGGTGACTTTTTTTGTAAACTTCTCCTTGACCGTAATTTTGCCTGCGGTCAACAATTCATGATAAAACTCAATGGCATGGACCACTTCAAAGGGCGGCATGGCCCAGGCTAAAGATCGGTTGCCCACATCATAGGTGGACCGGAAGGCATGACCGCATTCTCCCATAACAATCCGTTTGACATTCAGCCTTGCGGCGGTCTCAAAAAAAGTCCGGGCAATCCGGCCAGAAATTTCATTGTCCCCGGTAAACATGGCCATGTTGCTGTTATCCCAGCCCGGGCTTGAGGGCATTGTCCAGTTCATCCCGGCGGCATGCATGATCACGGCAGCCTGGTAGATGAGTCCGGCCTGGAACTTGGGTTCCGGTGCGATCACTGAATACATGATATCGGCTCCCTGCTTGTCCAGGGGAATCCGTAGATCCTTAAACTCTTCTCTGCCATCTTCTTCCTGCCATTGCAGGGTATCAATCCATTCATCTTCCTTGACCCACATCTGGTTCATGGTAACTGAATGGGAATTAACCGTATCCTGGATATACTGGGGGGTGATTTCAAGCTTATGGCAGATGCGTCTGACAAGGAGCATCATATAGGCAATATCAATTCCAAAGGGGCAGTACATGGAACATCTTCTGCAAAGGTTGCATTCGATATGGGCAATGTGAACCGCCCGGCGCAAAAAAATTTTGGAAACCTTTCCTTTTTTATCCAGCATTTCCCAGATGGTCTGCTTGACCTTGGCAGCCGGTGAAAAGGTCGGGTTCCGATCATTGGACAGAAAGTAGCTACAGGCATCGGAACACAGGCCGCACCGCATGCAGGTGTCCACATATGCCTTGAACCTTGCCCCTGTTTCCTGGTGAAGCACCTGGTTGATCAC
>CAXHYW010000890.1:0-2026 GCA_964021475.1 uncultured Desulfobacteraceae bacterium
TCAATCTCTTTTTCAAGGGAACCGGCATTAACCCCCACCCGGATGGGAATCCCATGGGCTTTGGAAGCATCAACAACCGCCTGTATTTTTCGTGGCTCCCCGATATTTCCGGGATTGATCCGCAACGCATCAGCGCCCGCCTCGGCTGCAGCCAGTGCCAGCCTGAAATCAAAATGAATGTCTGCAATCAAAGGAATGTTAATTCTATCTTTAATCTTTTGGATGGCAAGGGCTGATTCCATATCCGGCACCGCCACCCTCACAATCTCACACCCGGCCTTTTCAAGGGACAAAATCTGTCCCACGGTGGAATCCACGTTTTGTGTAAAGGTATTGGTCATGGACTGGACCGACACCTGACTTTCGGATCCCAACCGTACATTTCCCACACAAATCTGTCTGGTTTTTCTTCTCTTTAGAACCAGTGACATGGCCTTTTAGCTATCCTATCTTTTCATCAAAAATTAAAAGCCTGCAGCAACTAAAACCAAACCCGCAGGCCAACCCATAAAAAGTTCTGCCCCAAGGATACCATATTGCCATGGGTTTATTCAAGACAACACTTCTATACTTAACTCAGATCCCTTGTTTATATTGGATGTGGGTTGTGGGATGAATACAGTGGTTGAGCTCTTTTTCTAAATCCTCGCCATTGAGAAGATTTTCAAAAAGCCTTATTATGCCAGATTTTTCCATTCCCATGGTCGTTTGACTTTTTATATCCCTTAAATCGATAAAAAACCGGTTAAACATATTGGGCAAGTCATTAACAATCTGAGTATTCAAAAAATTTTTATCATTATAGATGCAAGGATAATTCCCCTTTGTTTTTTCAATATACAGAGAAACATTTTTCAGGTTGGTAATGGATGTCGACCGATCACACCGCGGAATACAGGCGTCATCCATTGTCTGTTTTTCACATCCAATCACCTGGTGAAATAAACATTGCCTGGTGGATAAAAGCAAAATCGGATGATAGATCCGATAGTAGAGCCGGAAATTTTCAGGAGGAAGCATCCCCTTTATCTGAAATTGATTCAGTTCATTTGAAACAAAGGCACCAGAACAATTAAAACTTTGCCTTAAACATAAAAGAGCAAAGGAATTTACCAGATTAAGATGGGGACCCGCTATCCATGGGATTCCCTTTTTATAGGCTTCATAGGCGATTCCCGTATTATCGGTCACAATACAACTTGGGTTTACCTCTTCAAGAAAGCTTAAGGCAGCCCTGTAGTTTTCTCCCATGAGAACAGAGGGGAACCAGGGCGTTAATTGGGGATTGTCTGAAAAAAGAGAGATCCATTCGGAAATTTTATCTTGAAACCCATTGGGAAGTTGGAAAAAAAATCTTGCCTCACTCTTATGGCAAAGGTGCACATCCTTTTGGGAGGAGATTAAGACACCAAGGCCAGGCTTTTTTTCAATTGGGGCGGTTTTTTTTAAGACGGGAACCTGGATTGGGTCCATCATCTCCTTTGAACCCGTTAGGAGGGATAAGATGTCTTTTTTTATTAAAGAGAACTCCTTAAAGGATAGAAAAAGATCTGTTTGAAGGTTTTCCAATTCCAGATGCTCAATGGTGTAGGCCGTATCCTTTAAAGCACGAAGTTTTCCCACTATAAAATTGTAGGTAAGACATTTTATCGTGCTGTTTTTATTTTTCTTGGATAGATTGGTTTTTGAAGAAACACAAAAGCTTCTATCCGGTGTTTTTATACTAAGGATTAAAGGGGTGCCCAATTTCCCGGAAACACTGATTCTTATAGGCACCTTTTCAATACTTAATTTATTTATTTTAACCGTTACCCGGGTGATAACCTCTTGTTTGTCTTCATAATATGCGTTCTTATCTTCCAATAATTTAATATTTACAGAATCGCTGCTAAGGCCTGAAAATTGTTTGATTGAATGATCCCGGGGATTATCAATAAACATATCCTTGTGAATATCGCCCCTCAAATAACCGTTTGAGAAATCCCGGTTAAATACCTTATAAAGCGCACGATTATCCGTGATCAGT